>JBCCKZ010000397.1:0-5625 GCA_039027135.1 Planctomycetota bacterium | reverse complement strand
CTGGGTGAGATGCTGTGGATGCCGCTGTCAGCCTCCTGGGTTGCGCAACGAGCCACTGGTCGAGACGACGGGCGTTACATGGCTTGGTATACCGGTTCGTATTCCATCGCGATCCTTGTGGCACCGATTCTTGGCGGAACGCTGTACAGCTTTAATCCGGGAAACCCTTGGATCATGGCCTCGATTGCCGCCATCGTCTTGCCTCTAGGTTTTTGGCGGCTCGATGCTCTGGTCGGATCTGGCCAATCAGTCTTGGAATCGACCGATTGCGATCTTCATGCGGTCTAGCGATCGAGATTGATTTAGATAGGTAAAGAGCACTGAGTCGGGATCGACTAGATAGCGTTGTCGCGTCTTGCACGCGGCTCGGAGCTCTGCATACCTCTCATGTTCAGATTCGATCCGAATCAATCGAAGTCTGGGAAGCTCGGCCAATAGTGGAATCGCCTCATCGCTTAAGATCGATCCGACGATTGAAAGCACTTCGAACTTCGACAGCTTCTTGAGTTCTCGACAGAGCTCTTCGTCCACGAGGCGTCCATCCAAGACAATCGTACTTGCGCACTTTAGAGGGCGAGCCGCAACGACGAGTGAATCCGAGTGACTAAGTTCGATCGGCCATCTGTTACCGAACCAACCCACCAATTCGGTTATCAAGCCGTTGGGCAGTTTCTCGCCACCGCCCCCGAACCACAAACGGCTACTTTTCAATGGCACCGGATCTATCGATGCCCAAGCTCTAACAATCTCGGGCGAGGGGATGGCATTGGGTAGCGAAACCGTTCTCGGCTGTGATCTCGAGACTGCCGACCAAACATCTGTTTCTACATCCTCGCCGAGGTACTCAAAGAAATCGGATCTAACACCCAAGCAGTATTCAATTTCCTTTGCATCAAAGGCGTCGCCGCCAATACGATGGTATTGGAGTTGGCCGGCGAAACGGCTTTCTCCGACTGAAAATACATCTGGCAAAGTCCCCGAGTACAGAAGTTCTTCCAACCCTTCACAGTCGTGGAGATGAACAGCCTCCAATTTTGGATGCTGACGCAAATCAAGTTTGGTGATCCCGCTAGCTGAACAGCCGAGCATGCGAAGACTCGTGCAATGATCGATGACAAGTTGCAGAGTTTCGTTGGTCAGACGATCTTGTTCAAGCGACATCCTTAGAACAGGCAGTTTCGATCCTAGGTTTGCACGATGCAGATCATCAATCGTGACTTCACAATTCTCCAAATGCAAATCGTCCAAGCCTGTTTGATTGAACACAGCCGATAGCGACTTTGGCCCCAGCGGAAGATCTTTGATTTGGATCGAGTGACAGGCGTTCGTTGGAAGCTTAGCAAGCCATCTCCTCGTGTTTTCCTTGGCGTCTTCAGTGAGCCCAGCACATTCAAGATTCAATTCGATGCTCGAAGGCGGTGCGGCCAACATTAGATTTGCGATGTCAGCATTATTTGCGTACACCGCCCTAATTGCACGGGCCTGTCGCAAGTCCACTGCACGCCATGTGCCAGCGAGATTGACCGTGTTGAGGGACGGTACTTGGCTGAACGTCAAATCGTTAGAGGCATCGCTTGACTGGAAAGCTGCCCTCCTTAGGTTCTTCAGGCCTCTGATATGGCGACTTTGGTCGCCAGAATCCAACTCCAAACTTAGAAAAGAAAGCGTGGATGGAAACTCTAGCTGACGATCGTCATTTAAATGAAGCAGAGTCAGGTTTCGAAGGTCAGTCGAAGAGAAATCCCCATTGAAGTCTGGCCTCATCGCGACATTCAGAGTCCGCATCGTTGGCAGACCGAGGAGAAAATCGAACTCTTCGCGGGATATTTCTCCCGTGTAGGAAAAGGAACTCAATGCCGGATGGCCCTTGAATGGAAGCAACGCTTTGGGCGGTAGTGGTATTCGCTGCGATATGGCGAGATCACTAAGGCCGGTCTCGCGGGACAGCGTCTTCAGCCGAGACCCGAGTAACCGTTGAGCCAGTGCTTTTCCTTCAGGCTTCGATAGGATGAGTTTTGGTGTAGGAAAAATGCTCTTCCGCCATTCAGATTTGGTCAACATGTGAGGCTCAGCGTCTGAGCCCAACCATCGTTTGATGATTCGATCTCCATGAGCTCTCAGAGCAGGAGGACGATAAGAGCGATCAAATCCCGTCTCTTTGAAGTACTGTGAATACTCGTCCCGACTCCTCTCCTCGGCCGCAGTTAGCCGATATCGACGATTCGCCTGCCAACCGACTAGCGCAGTGATCGCGAGAGCAAATCCAAAAATTGAGAAAGCACGTCCAGCAATTTTTTGTTTCGCCAGGATTCTTCGCAAAGCAAATTGAATTGCCAGAAACACCCCGTTGACGAAGAGTGCAATCAAGATGACGAGAATAATGTCGGCGAAGATGGCAAGAAGCCCTCGTTCGATCACACTCGATCGGAAGCCATTTCCAGCGTCCCGAAACCTCGTTTGAAAAATCCATGGCCAACCGCGATGCTCGATAACAAGCCTCTTTCCCTCCAATACTCCATAAGGGGTTACTGCATTCCAGATTCCCCCTGCAATCATGACCAGAGCGGGCATGGATACCGCGAAACGACGCCCCCAGAGGACAAGTTTGTCATCAGACTTTCGCACCACGAACCCGGTCAGACGCAAGCCACATGCGCGCAAAATTAATGCGAAAACATGGCTACATAAGACGACAACGAGCGTACGTTGGATAAAGAAAGGCTCTACCCGGTATCTTCGATAGAAGGGAGCACCATCGCTAAGGTCGTACCACGCTAGACCGAAATAGGTTAGTCCCACAAATGCGAAAGCAAGAGCAAGGCTGCCAGGCAAGTTGCGAAGGATTGCCCGTCGATCAACAGCCGATGTCCAACGCAGAATGGTCGTTGTGAGAACGGATACGATGATGACATCGGCAAAGACCAACTCAATAGAGTACCACCACATTGAACTAACCGCGGTGTGCAGGAATGCGTTGAATTCCAAAGGCCAAGCACGAGTTATGACGGATGCCGCAATAGCTCCGACTGTCATCATCGCGAGTAAGTCTGAGACGGTTGCCGATCGATCGGCAAGTGAGTCGGCTTGCTGGGAGAATCGGTGGTCGACAAGACGATAGCGAAGAAACAGACGTCCTCCGAGGACAACAAAAGATGATGCTGCTAAAGCGAGCAGCGAAGCATCGATGGCTCGACCAATCCGAAATCCATTGTGATGATCGAAAAATCCATCTCTCACGCCCGCCGGGAACATCACCAAGATGCCAACAAGGATGGCTGCGGCGAAACTCACCTTGGAACGCGGCGACCGAATCCAAAGCCATAGTGCGAGCATTGCCAATGCTATCGCGGTTTGCTGGAACGCACCCAAGATGCAAATCACCGCGAGTGGTGCGGCGGTGAGAACATGCTTTCTAGGTATGGACAGCATCGCGTACCCCCGAGCTAGCCGAGACAGCCAACAAGCGTTCGAGTACCACGGAACGATCAGCGGCTTTGATCCAATTCATGTTAGCGGATTATCATGGATTGCAGGCCCACTGCGTTAAATTCGAAGCCAAACACTAATGTCGGCAGTTCAGCCGCGGAGCGGCGGTAGCCCCTTGCCGTGGGGCTTGCCCCACGAACTAACTCTTTGACTCACTTCTCTACCTGCACGCCCGGTCGCCCTTGGCGGTCGGGCGTGCAGGCAAATGAAAGGTGTATCTCCAACACCGTTGGGCAAGTCCATCGGCATCGGGCTGTCGCCCATCCTGGGCTTCTCACGCGAGAAGAGCTCGCAAGTCTGATCGCTTTCTGAGGTATTGTCCGGAATGACGCACCGACGACTGCCATTACCTCCGCAGGTCAACTCGTTGGCATCGAAACAATACACCGACATCAGAATTGCCGATGCTCGAATAGGATCCCCTAGGCTCTCGCAATAAATCCGTCGCTGCATCGGCCAGTTCTTCCTGCTCTGGTATGATTGAGTGGCCATGTGAAAACCTATTAGCCGACGTGGGGTTAGCGTGCAGTCCCCGTTCAAACCGGACGCTAGCGCGTTACGGCTGAGGTTTTCGGATAGGCTCTACGTCATCGAAGGGTTTTCAAGTTTCCGCGAAACGCTTAATCGGAAGAAGCATTCATTTGAACGACGCTCGCCTGCACCCACGATTGCAACTCCTGCTAGAAGACCTTCGAGCGCGAATCAGGCGGTACGTTTGGCTGGACTGGGTGCTGCTCGCCGCCGCGGTGTTGCTTGTTGGATTCTGGCTTGGCCTGGCCATCGATTATCTGCCTGTTTTGGTGGGTGGATCCGAAATGCCACGAGCGGCACGCCGACTTTGGCTACTGGTGGTCGTTGCCGGCCTGATTTATGGCACTGTCAAAACACTCATTGCGAGACTGCGCCGGCCTCTACCTGATGATTCGTTGGCGTTGTTGCTCGAAAGACAGCATCCGGACCTTGGCGGCAAGTTGCTGACCTCGGTTCAGTTGAGACCTCAAACTGGCGAAGATGCGACTCATTCCGAGTCATTGCTCGAAGCGGTTCACGAGGAAGCCGTTTCAGAAATCGATTCAATCGACCCCAAGCGGGTGTTTCAAAATAAGCCGCTGTTCCAAAAAGCGGGACTTGTGGCACCGCTGGGTATCGCAACCATCGGCCTTTGCATCATCGCGCCCCAGACGTTCCTACAGGCTGCATCACGACTCACGCTTTTGAGCGATTCACCCTGGCCCCGGCAAGCGAGACTCGAAATGGTGGGCCTGCGTATCCCCATTCTTTATGCGGATAACGAATCAAGTCCCGATGAGTCTTCAACATCAGTTGATCGCCCCGTTAGTCAGACCGTTGAATTCATCGACGGAGTCGCTCGCGTTCCTCGGGGAGCCGAAGCGGCACTTGAGATTCGCGCGACCGCCGAAGAACCCTTCAAGGTCCCTGATGTTTGCACGCTCAGGTATCGGCGGGTCAATGATAACAACAACTTTGATACCTCCACGATGGTCATGCGTGGCCAAACGAGCCTGCGACGTATCGGTAGGGTGGCCGATGGTTATCAAAAATTTGTGCTCGACGCGTCTCCTATCCAACCGATCGCGACTTCGATGTCAATCACGGTCTTTGGCCTCGATGATCGGCTTTCGGATTTTCGAATCGAAACGATCGAGCCACCGGCAATCCAAAATGTCCGAATCGAATGCGAATACCCCGATTACTTGAAGTGGGACGATTCTGATCTTGCCGAAGACGATACGGCTGCAATAACGACACTTCCCTATCGTGCTGGCATCCGGCTGCCCGAGGGAAGTCGTGTCCGTGTCATCGGAGAATCAACCAAACCACTCGGTACTGCAGACGTAGCCGCCATCCAGGCAGGCGATCGCACGCCACACAGCGTCGAAATTACAGACGACGGTATGTCGATCTCGATTGAATTGGCCGATTTCAGTAAGGCAACGACCGTGACCGTTGTTCCCCAAGACCTTGAAGGAATACAAGCTCAGTCACCATTTAAGTTCTTCATTGGTATTGTTCTCGATCAGCCGCCTGAAGTCTCCATGCGTTTGCGTGGGATCGGATCGGCTGTCACCCCGATCGCGAAGATGCCAGTCGAAATCGAAACGAAAGATGACTACGGAG
>JBCCKZ010000396.1:0-5643 GCA_039027135.1 Planctomycetota bacterium | reverse complement strand
GATAAGGTCAAAGAATACTGCGAAGAAGTGACTTCATGTCAGGGAATTTTGGCACTCAATGGTGAAGTCGTTGTCACGGGATTCGGGCCCGAAGGGCACGCTCTTTATCGTCTATCGGATGAAGATCGAAACGGAACACTTGAACGCGTCCGAACCATCGTGAAGTTCGAAGGTGCTCCCGGCGAGCATGGAGCTCACGGGATTCGATTAGGCCCCGATGGAATGATCTATGTTGTTTTAGGTGGGTACGTTCGAGCGACTGGCGATGTCGGGCCCGGTGAAACTCTGCGGGATTATTATGAGGGGGATCTTCTGCCTCGCTATCAAGATCCTTCCGGGCACGGGCTTGGTGTCGAGGCACCCGGCGGCACAATCATTCGAACGGATATTGAAGGAAAGCGGGTCGAAAGAATTGCTGGCGGAATTCGCAATGCTTATGACCTCGTCTTTCATCCGTCGGGCCGTTTGTTGGTTCACGATTCAGATATGGAAGCTGATGTCGACACGGCATGGTTTCGTCCAACCGCGTTGTTTGATGTTACCGAGGGCGCCGAGTTCGGATGGCGTCCAGGCTGGGCGAAATGGCCGTCTTACTATTTGGATCGTCTTCCAGACACGTTGGACACGGGACGAGGAAGTCCCACGGGAGCGGTTTGTTACGAACACTATATGTTTCCCGTCCGTTACCAGAATTCGCTGTTCTTAGCCGATTGGTCGGAAGGACGCGTGCTCAACGTTCGTCTTAAGCAAAGCGGTGGCGGTGTGGTCGCCGATAGCGAAGTCTTCCTACAGGGTCAGCCTCTCAACGTGACCGACTTGGAAGTGGGGCCGGATGGAGCGATGTACTTTTGCACGGGTGGTCGTGGAACCTCCGGAGGGATTTATCGTGTATTCTACAAAGGCACCATCCCCGATCGAATGAAGAATCTCGGCGTTGGAGTTGCCAAGGCGATTCGACAACCGCAATTGGACTCGGCTTGGGCCCGTCAAGAAGTGGCGTCGATCAAGCGAGACCTGGGATCCAAATGGGGCCAATTGGTGGCGGGCGTAGCCTACAGCGACGAGAATCCGTCGGAGTATCGCACGCGAGCTATTGATTTGATGCAGCTTTTCGGACCAGTACCCAGCGAAGAACTCATCATTGAGCTAAGCAAGACCCAAAGCGCATCCGTGCGAGCACGAGCGGCATCGTTGATGGCCATGCATCCTGGTGAACGCACTGGAGAGCGATTGGCCGAGATGCTCGAAGATTCTGACCGTGGTGTCCAAAGGGCGGCCTGTGAGGCGATGTTACGTAGCAATCAGTTGCCCAAGGGGCCTGATTCCTTGTGGCCGCTGGTTGCCAGCGACGATCGAACCATTGCGTTCCTAGCCAGGAGGGTGCTGGAGCGGATTCCAAACCAATTGTGGCGATCCCAGGTTCTTGAGAGTGACAATCCAAGGGTCTCGGCGGTTGGCATGCTCGCGTTAGTCAACAGCGATCCGACCAACGAAACGGGTTTGGCCGTAGTTGAGCGTTGCAGTGACCTCATGGGTGGGTTCCTGTCGGATGCCGACTTTGTCGACCTCCTTCGCGTCTGCCAAGTGGCGCTGCACCGCGGGGAGGTGAAGCCTGAACAGGCGACCCGCCTTCGCGATTTGATCGCCGAGGAATTTCCTGCCGGTGATCAGCAGATGAACCACGAGATCATCCGGTTGTCTGCGTACCTCAAAGCGAACTCCGTTGCCGAGCGCGCGTTGGACTACATCAACGATGAAGAGATGCGACTTGAGGATAGGACGTTGGTTGCGATGTGCCTGCCTTTCTTGGATCAAGAGTGGAATGCGAAGCAACGCTTCGAAATCTTGAAGTTCTATGAGAACACGGCGAACATCGATACCGATGGCTCGCTATCGCTTTATCTGATGGCATGCACGCGAGATTTCGCCAAGTCGCTTTCCCAGGAAGACGTCATGGCCATACTTCAGCAAGGTGCCGTATGGCGAAATGCTGCTTTGGCAGCCATCTATAAAGTGCCACGTCCTGTCAACGAAGAAACAGCCAAATTACTGATTCACTTGGATCGTCAGCTGTCAGACAACCCGCGAATGGGTGATGTGCAACGTCGATTGAGGACAGGTATCGTTGCGATGCTCGCGACCGCATCGAACGATGATTCAAAAGACTACCTTCGTCAGCTTTGGAGACAAGAGCCCGATCGTCGACCATTGATTTCTATGGCCTTGGCCCAGGAGCCCGATGGTGAGAACTGGGATTATCTCGTTCGAACGATCAATGTCCTCGATGAGCAGACATCGACCGAGATTCTGACCGCGCTAAAGAGCGTGCCCATCGCAACCGATGACCCCATGGCTCTTCGGCAACTGATCATTCTCGGCTTGCGGGCCGAAAGCGAACAGCGATCATTTGCCGACGTTCAGTCCTTGTTGGAACATTGGACTGGCATGGAGCTTCCCGAGGGCACGGAACCTTCGATGGCACCTTGGCAAAAGTGGTTTGCAAAGACGTTTCCGGACCGTATGCCCGCCGAACTGCCGCCTACCAACGCAACCAAGTGGGACTTCGATCAACTATCCGAATACCTAACCAGCAAAGAGGGAAGATTTGGCGATCCCGACCATGGTCGAGAAGTTTTCGCGTCGGTTCAGTGCGCTTCTTGCCATCGGATGGGAAGCGTGGGAGTCGCAATCGGCCCGACGCTCACCAACGCAGCCAAGCGGTTTAGCACTCGCGAGATGCTTGAATCGATCCTTTATCCGTCACATGTTGTGTCTGACCAGTATGCGAGCAAGAAAGTCCTGCTGCTCGACGGGACGGTTGTCGTAGGCTTGGTGAGCAACACGACCGGCGGTGACCTTGAAATTCGTGACTCGCGAAACGAGGTTACTCGCATCGCCGCATCGGAAGTTGATCAGATTCTTCCCGCCGGCAGCAGCGTGATGCCATCAGGGTTGCTTGACCAGTTGTCTCAGCAAGACATCAGTGACCTGATGAGCTTTCTAGGAAGCTTGCCTCCGCTCGAGGTCGCAAAACGTCCGTAGGAAGTTCTGTATTCGTTGATAGAGATCCAAGGAGATCCGCAACTCGACGGGCGCGGTGCTAATTCTTGAACGGTAAGTGTTGGCGAACAGGCATCCTCAACATCCATTGAGTTGCTGAGTCTTGAAGCAGCCAAAGTCATTAGCGAATTCAAGTCTTGAATTTCCGGCCACGTCGGTCGAGATATGACTGCCATATCATTCTGGTGGCGACGCTTCGGTAAGGTCTCCAGGTTTCGGCCAATGAGGCTAGCGAATCGCGGTCGAATTCTTTGCCGAAGAGTTCTTCGCAACCTTTGATCAGCGCGAGGTCGCCAAGGGGAACTACATCAGGACGCAGAAGAGCCATCATTAGATAAACGTCAGCCGTCCAGTCTCCAAGACCCAATCTCGCTGTTATTTTCTCGCGTACGGTTTGATCGTCGAGCCTCGGCAAAGAACCGATCCGGAAGTCTCCCGCGAGAACATCGCGTGCCAAGGTCGAGACATACCTGGCGTTCTGGCGTGTGAATCCTAGCGACCTAAGGTCGGACTCGCCGAGTTTTGCGATGGCTTTTGGCACCACACTGCCCTGCACTGCTTTGGACAGACGTTCGTAAGTCATTCGAGCCGAATCGAGAGACACCTGTTGCTCGAGCACGATGCGAACGAATGTTGCGAAAGTGGCAGGACGTTTCCAAAGTGGTGGTGGTCCAAGTTCTTCCAGGACTTTACCCAGGGTTGGATCTCGATTCGCCAGTTCACTGGCCGCGTTACGAATCACTTTTTGGTCAAGTTTCCGAATGCTCATGAATGAATGTTCGGGCTCGTCAACCGTTCATGGTTGAACTCTATTTTTCGTTTCGGCATATACTCCGTTCCCGTCACCTTCTCGTCTTCTCTTCTCGGGTGATTGATGTGGATACCAACGAACGAAGTTCGAAGCCATTGATCTGGGTTCGGAAATGCTTGTTGCTGATCGGCGTTTTTTTGATTTTCGCCATTCCGGCTTATGTTGAGTTTTACCTTCGTCGTCCGGTGGGAGTTGGGCCAGCTGGTCCAAAGGTTCCTGCCGAGCCATTTCAAGAAACATGGACGCACCGGCGTGTTTTGGTACTTGGTCTCGGTGATTCGATTACCAGGGGATTAGGGGCCGACAAGACGTCACACACATTCTTTAACCGTATGGTCGCGAATCCTAACGATGAGTGGCCCGACATGCGTGGAAAGTGTCTATCGCGTTGCCTGCCTAATCTCGAGACGTCCAACCTCGCGGTTTCTGGATCCACGTCTCTTGATCATGAAGCCATTATTGATGATCGCTTGGAAGTGCAGGATCCATCGGTGTTTGGACTTGTTGTCATGACAAGTGGCGGCAATGACTTGATTCATTCCTATGGACGTCGACCACCGAGTGAGGGAGCTATGTACGGTGCCACACTGAATGAGGCGGGGCCATGGATCGAGTCCTTTGAGACACGCCTAGAGTCGAATCTTGCAAACGTCACTTCGTCTTTTCCCGGCGGGTGTTTGATCTTTATTGCTGATATCTATGACCCGACCGATGGTGTGGGTGACGCGCCGAGCATCCGATTGCCTAGATGGCGTGACGGTTTGGCAATTCATCAGAAATACAACGAAGTCATACGACGTGTCGCCGAGAGTATGGACCATGTCCATTTAGTGCCGTTGCACGAGACTTTCCTTGGGCATGGGGCCCACTGCCGACAGTTCTGGCGATCGACGTATGACAGCGTGGATCCGCACTATTGGTTCTTTACCAACATCGAGGATCCCAACGATCGCGGTTACGATGCGATCCGGCGGATCTTTCTCAATGAGATCATCGCTCGACGCGATCAGATTGGTGCGTGACTAGGTATAATGAGGGCTTCGCTCTTCGTTCGCTCTTCCAACTCGTCATCATGGCCGCTCACGAAGTTCACCAAGGGATCTCAGGTCAGTGGAAGACTGTCGATCCCAAGAAGTTAGACGGCCGCCCCATTTCGAGGGCGGGAAGTCTCGCGTCTGTTGCTGGTGACAACATCAACTCGATTGAAAAGCCCGCTCAGAAGTCCGCGCCTTCGGCGAACGATACTTTGGCTCGACGCCAATCGCTTGAAACCCACCTGAGATCTCACCCCACCGACCAAGAAGCCTATTTGGAACTGGCTGCGATCTACCGAGCCGAGAATCGTCCTGTTGATGCGAGACGAGTTTTGCAACAGGCCGTCCAACTCTTTCCCGACGATGAGGTCATTCGCTGGGAATTCGAGGAAGCTACTTTGGCAAGGTCACTCAATCAGCTAAGAGAAGTGACCGACTTGGCATCACGGGTGCAAAATCATCAAACGGAGCTGGAGTTGCAACGCGCTAAAGAGGATTGGGCCCAACGTCGAATCGAAGTCTGCAAAGCGAGAGTTTCCAGGCAGCCAGAGCAAGAGTTTTTTCGATTGTCTTTGGGTGAGGCGCAATTTGATGCGGACCAGTTTGAATCCGCAGCGGAAACACTCGGACCGCTCATTGACTCACGAGAGCACGCGCCGGCGGCGAATCTCATTATCGCGAAGAGCCTCCTTGCGCAACGACAAGAGCTTGACGCGATGAAGGCCTTGCGACGTGCGG
>JBCCKZ010000395.1:0-5646 GCA_039027135.1 Planctomycetota bacterium | reverse complement strand
GTGTGATTGGTCAAAGGCTTTTGAGATGGCTCAAAGAAATGCCTCGATGGGAAGCAGGCGTTTTCTTTGAGTTGGAGGTTTCGATGTTCGTGGCAATACTCACTTATGGTGCCTGGCCAGCATTCGTTCTTGGGTCTGTCTTTGGAGGATTCGCCTCAGCGATCGGCTACCTGCTTTGGCTTGACCCACACGCCGAACGTCGGGAGGAGATCAAGAATCAAATCGTTGCCTTGCGAAAAAGCCTTGGCTCTCGTGGCTACAGCCCATTGGACATTGAGGCGGGGCTACCCTCTCTTCTTGGCACTCGCTGGGCAGCGTTGTTCGAAGCGGCAATGGGCTACGAAGTCTACCGCAGCACGACCATCCGATTGCGAGATATGGAAAGCTCGGGAGCTGCGATCATGCCAGGAGACGCGAGCGTCATGGATTCGACTCGCCGTCGGCGAGATTCTGTCACGCAGTGCATTACCGATTGGTCTCATCATCACCGGGGGTTTATCACGGGACCATTCAATCAGCTTCTAAAGCTGATGAAGTCCTCACCGGATCACGGTGAATGCGCAGGGGATGGTAGAGAAGCCGAGCACGCCCAATACGCTGATGTGGTGGATGTTGACTATGTGCATGAAGGCGAACTTGTCGCTTCCGACTCTCCTTCGCCGGATAGCCGACAACTCTCAGCAGACACAAAGCAACAAACCCGGCGTCAAGATCCGTCACATAGTGCTCACGATCAAACTCGTCCTAGTAGTCCATTCATTGAGCAGGTATCTCAATGCCCATCCCATGACTTGTTTGCCGGCCAGGGAACCGCTGAAGTCGGAGTTTCCAAGGCTAGCATCAATGCCGTTGGCTTGAACGCCGTAACTCCAAATGCTGCTGCGATCAACATCCAATCACTGCAAGCAGAGCACCTCGCGCTTCACTTGCTTGAAAGCGAACAATTTCCACATGGCAGTCTTGCAGTCGATCCCGCCAAGAATCACACCGGCCGCACTGCAAAGAAGGAAGCGTTGGACCAGCTCCTAGCGGAAGCCAGAGATTTCGAGGCGGAGGCCCAGCTTTCTCCCAAACCGACTGAGAAAGAGAAGCTTCTCGAGAAGTACCTCGGTGATGAGGCCCGTCTTTCGATGGCTCTACTGCTTGGTCTCGCATTTCTAGCGTCTTGCGTAGACTCAGAGATCCTTTCGGAACGCGCTCGCGGATCAGCCAGCGAAGCATGGTCGAATCAAACGGGCCTCGTAGCGTCTTCGCTAGCGGCCGCGTCAGCATTTCCAACATTGGAGCTTCCGCCGGGGATCTGCGGGTGGGGGCTGCTTCTCTCATCGGTGCTCATGGGCATCAGCAGCGCTTTTCGCGGCTGGAAACCAAGTATTTCCATGATCATTGGATGCTTGGTATTGGCCTCGGCCTCCACCTTGGTGAACTGTCACGATTACCCGGGTGAGCTCTTGATTGGCGGTGCGTTTGCCGCACTCGCCGCTTTAGCGTGCGCTTATTTCCAGCGCCGCCAACTACCTTCACAGAAATTTCATGGACTCGCCGAGGCCTAGCACCTCGCCATGAGTGAAGCCGAATGCTAGTTTGCCCGCTTCGTGAATCTGCCCAGCGGAAGGCTGGTTTAGCATCTTTTCCCTACGTCCAACAACCATGAATCAACGCACTGCGACCGCTCCTGTCCCCAGAATCACAGGCATTTTGGCCCTCGTAAGCCTATTGTCTTTCGTGGGCTGCGGTCCGGAGGCACCTGCACCGTCTTCGAGCGACTCGCCGGTGGCATCTTCCGGATCATCCAGCTCAAATCCTCGTACCACCGAAGAGCCGGCCGAGGCCGTTTCTGTCAACACCGAGCTCCAGGGACGGGTCGACGTGGACGGCAGTAGTACTGTCTATCCGATCACTGAGGCGGCGGCAGCGAACTTTGCGAAGCAATTTCCCAATGTCAACGTAAACGTCGGAGTGTCTGGGACCGGAGGCGGCTTTGAGCGGTTCACCAAAGGTGAGACCGACATCTCGGATGCATCGCGTCCCATCAAAGCTGAAGAGTTTGATCTCGCCGTCGAGAACGAGGTCAAGTTTGTCGAAGTGCCAGTGGCTTACGATGGTCTAACGATCGTTGTTCACAAAGACAACGATTGGGTCGACCAGCTGACGATCGATGAAGTGAAGAAGATCTTCAACTTGGATACGGCAGCGAAAACCTGGTCGGCTGTCCGCAATGGTTGGCCAGAAGAACCCATCAAGATCTTCGCTCCCGGAACCGACTCGGGCACGTTCGATTACTTTAAGGAGGTGGTTGCTGGGAAGAAGGGATCGCTGAGGGATGATATGAGCACTTCAGAGGATGACAATGTGTTGGTCACTGGTGTCAAAGGCTCCCCGACATCTATCGGTTTCTTTGGCTACGCTTACTTTGCAGAGAATCGAGAATCGTTGAAAGCCGTACCTATCGTCAATCCATCGTCAGGTGAAGCGGTATCACCCGACAGCGTCACCATCGAGTCTGGAGAGTATGCTCCCTTCAGCCGACCGTTGTTCATTTACGTCAATACAAAGAGCCTAAGTCGCCCCGAGGTGAAGAAGTTCGTCAATTATTATCTCGAGAATGCAGCTGAGCTCGCAGCCGCAAAGGACTACGTTCCTCTTCCAAGTTCAATTTATGAGAGAGCTCAGAATCTGGTTCGCAAACGAACCAGCGGGACTCACTATGTCGATTCGGAAGGTGAGAAGCGGTCTGGAGCGGTGACTGCTGTCTACACGGATGAGAATCGTAACGAGGGATAGTAATCCTTTCTTCCCAAAGATTGAGTCCGGGCGTATCGCAGGAAAGCAATCCGACCTCTGAATTTCAATGTGATGTCCTCTTCTTCTGATACCACTGAGATCGGTTCGACCCTTAACGGTCGAGTGAGCCAACTGCTTTCTCGACCTCGACGGAGTCTTGGTGTTGTTCGTTTTAAGGAGAGTTTTGTTTACGCGGCGCTCTTTGCGTGCGGACTTTTTTCGCTCGCAATCACGCTGACAATCTTGTTCGTTCTCCTGGGCGAAACGAGCAAGTTCTTTGCCAGCGAAGAGGTCACCCTTGCGAATTTCCTAACGAGCGCTCGCTGGACACCCCTGCTTGGATCTCCGAAGAGCTTCGGAATTTGGGCGTTAGTTAGTGGGACATTGTTGGTCACTGCCATTGCGATGGCGATTGCTTTGCCACTTGGTCTGGTCACTGCGATTTTTATGAGTGAGTACGCGCCGCGTCGTGTACGCAACGTTTTGAAACCTGTGCTGGAAGTGCTGGCGGGTGTGCCCACGGTCGTGGATGGGTTTTTTGCGTTGCTCACCATCACGCCAACGCTGAAATGGCTACATGACGGATTTGATGTTTACAACGCTGCTGCTGGCGGAATCGCAGTCGGCATCCTCTGCCTGCCGACGGTTTGCTCGCTGACTGAAGATGCCCTGCAAGCCGTGCCGAGATCGTTGCGAGATGGCGCCTATGGTCTTGGTGGCACACGATTCGATGCCACGGTGAAGGTGATCGTTCCCGCTGCTCTATCAGGGATCATCTCTGCGTTCTTGCTCGCCATTGCCCGAGCGATCGGGGAAACGATGATTGTCGCGATCGCTTGTGGATCGATGCCGAATGCGACAGTCGATCCGAGAGATCAAATTCAAACCATGACCGGTTTCATGGTCCAAATGGCTGGGGGTGATATTTCAAATCTCAGCACTGAGTATTACTCGATGTATGGAGTCGCCTTCACTCTTTTTTTGATGACGCTCATGTTGACCATGTCCGGGAATTACATTCGTAAGAGATTCCGTGAGGCTTACGAATGAGTGAGTCACTTTTCGATGAAGCTGCTTCGCAGAAACAAGTGGAACGAACGCCTCTCAAGCTACGTGACGTTCGCGTGCGAATGCGAGTCGAGAAGGCTTTCCAGGTCATTTGTTGGATAACCGCGATCTTGGCCGTGGCGGTCTTAGTGTGGTTGCTCATGTCAATCGCGGTGCAAGGCATCCCATCGCTTTCGTACCAGCTTCTAGTCAATGCACCTGAGCCGGATCCCGAAATGACGGGAATGCGGCCAGCGATTTTTGGAACCATTTGGGTTTGCACCCTATGTGGGCTTTTGACCTTGCCGATCGGAATTGCGACGGCTGTCCTGTTGGAGGAATTTCGACCGAAGGGAAGCCTCGGCCAATGGGTTTATTCGCTCATCCAAACCAATATTAGTAACCTCGCGGGTGTTCCTAGTGTGGTTTACGGAATTGTTGGCCTGACCGCGTTTGTGACGATGTTCGGAGCATTCAGCATTAGCGAATCACCACCTTTTGAGATTGGTGCTCGACATTACAAACAATACTTTTCCGAAGGTGATCGTGGGCTTTTCATTCCCGTCGAAGACCCAAGTGAGGAGCTGGGCGAGCCTGTCGATGGTATGACAGTCTTCATGTTCTCGCGCGACGAAAGTGGGCAAACCATCGTTGATTACGATCAGCTGATTGCGACGGAGCTAAACGTCATTGACGAGGATGATCCATTCCCTGAAGACGAATCTGTTTTGGAGCGATCGATCTTCCCCGATTCAACAGCCGGAGCACTGAAAGATGAGTCTTGGTACTATTTTCGACTCCCCTTTGGACGGGGCGTGCTAACCGGCGCTTTGACGCTGATGTTGGTGATCCTTCCCGTAGTGATCATTGCCAGTCAGGAAGCCCTGAGGGCAGTACCGAGTTCGATGCGGGATGGAGCGAGAGGACTGGGTGCGACACCCTGGCAGGTTGTCCGAACGGTTACTCTTCCAGCCGCTGTTCCAGGTATCATGACTGGTTCGATTCTTGCCATGAGCCGCGCCATCGGTGAAACGGCCCCCATCTTCATCATCGCGGGCATCGTTTTCATTCGTCAGACGCCACAGCATCTCATGGATGACTTCACCGTGATGCCGATGCAGATCTACAATTGGACCAGTCGTCCGCAAAAAGAATTCCATGATATCGCCGCGGCGGGAATTATCGTGCTGCTGATTACCTTGCTTTCATTTAATGCCGTGGCGGTCTTTATTCGTCAGAAAGTTCAAAAGCCATTAAGCTAGTGAACGGTCGGTCCCTTCAATCTTTCTTGTCTCGCCGTGACTTCAATCGATACAGCCGTGAGTTCGCCACCTGTGACTTCGCCACCCGAAAACATGCCCGCTGACGCGGAACCGGAGAAGGGTGCCATTGCGTTGTCCGTGCGTGATCTGGATGGCTGGTACGGGGACTTTCAAGCGCTCCATGGAATCGACTTGGAAATTCCCAAACATCGCGTGACCGGCTTCATCGGCCCAAGCGGTTGTGGCAAGAGCACACTGCTGAGATGGTTTAATCGAATGAACGATACCATCATCGGTGCACGCGCAACGGGTCATGTTCGAATGGGAGACCTAGATCTCCTGTCATCATCACTAGATGTCGTGAGCTTACGCAGGCGGATTGGCATTGTCTTTCAAAAGCCAAATCCATTCCCCAAGTCGATTTTCGATAACGTTGCTTTCGGACCCAAACTGCACCTTGCATTAAATCGTAGTGAGCTTTCGGATCTCGTTGAATGGTCACTACGAAAGGCCGCCCTCTGGGACGAGGTAAAGGACCGACTCAACAAACCGG
>JBCCKZ010000394.1:0-5699 GCA_039027135.1 Planctomycetota bacterium | reverse complement strand
GCCAACGATGCGTCGGATCGAATCGCCAACGACGTACTCGAACAGATTCTGTCGGATCCAAACGCGGCTGATGCATTCAGCTCACTATCTGAGGCTCAGCAACTCGAGCTAATCAGTGAGTTGGTTGGAACGGTTGAACTAGACATCGAACTCGGTTTCAACGACGACGAAGCGCTTGCAAACCTTTTGGCCCAATCCACGATTGACGAGCTGAATGACGACTTCGATTCGCTGCAGGCCGAACTTCAAGAGGCCGTCGAACTCGGGCTGGATTCAGAATTCTTGGACACTGCATTGGCATCCGCTGACCAAGGACTCCAGCAGCGGGTCGAGCAGCTTAGCCTACGCGGCGATTCAGAGTTGCAGCAACAGATCCGCGAAGCTCGTCAAGATGGACAATCAGCCGAAGACTTTGCCCAAGGTCTGACTAGCCAGTCGGATGGCCTTGGTGAGAACCTGGAAGCCGAGTCATTCCGCCGAATCAGCTCGACAACGCTCAATCGTCTTGAGATCGAGGCCGGTAACCTGCTGGATGGTTTGAGCATTGAGCAAAGAGCTGAGCTTGGCAACCAGGTGATTACATCCGCTACCAACGAAACTGATTTCGGGATGACCGATGACGAGGTAATCGAACGATTGACCGACTCGATCCTCGATTCGTTGAACAATGACTTTGATACGTTTCAATCAGGTCTGCAAGAATCGGTTGATCGAACGCTTGACGCCGGCTTCCTTTCCGCGGTTCTTTCGACCGCTGGCACTGAGGTGGCTCAGCGTCTTGAGCAACTGGGGGATCGCAGCGAATCCGAACTAAGCCAGCAGATTCGTGAGGCCAGAGAGAATGGTGAGTCGGCGGAAGCATTTGGACAGCAGCTTGTCGACCGAGGTGACTTGCTTAACGAGGGGCTTGAGAGTGATTCGTTGCTGCGAATCGCCTCAAGGGTTCTTGATCAGATCGCGTCTGACTCAGCGG
The DNA here is from genome assembly GCA_039027135.1 of Planctomycetota bacterium. GTDB lineage: Bacteria > Planctomycetota > Planctomycetia > Pirellulales > Pirellulaceae > Rubripirellula. The sequence continues at coordinate 4,726 of JBCCKZ010000394.1, read as the reverse complement.
CAAGCGACGCTCTGGGAAATCTAACGGTTGAACAGCAAGCCGAACTCGGCAGCCAGATCCTGACCTTGGGCGGCAACTTAGTGGCCCTGGGTAGCTCGGATGATGACGCCATCAACGAAATAGCAAACTCGACGACTGATACGCTCCTCAATCAGTTCGCGTCGCTACAGTTGGATCTCGATAACGCTGTCGAGGAAAGAAAGGTGCAAAGCGTCCTGGCTGAGTTGGATGCTTCGGGGCTCTTGGACCGAGAGCCCCTCAGCGCGAATCAAATTGAAACGCTCAACATCTTTGCTGAAACCTTCGCGGGTTTGGAAGCCAACGATTCCGCCATTGAATTCTTCAATCGATTCTTCGGTTCAGAACCCGTCGTTAATGTTCTCAATGGCTTTGAGGACGAACTGCAAGTCAATGCGTTCGTTGAACTGTTGCAAATCGATGAAAATTTTGCGGATGCCACCGCGTTCGCCGAGCTTGTTGCTGATCTAAGCGATGTCGAACGTGAGCAGCTCAATCAGATTCTTGCTATCGAACTCCTTGGTCCCAATGGTAGCAACGAAGCGGCAGCAGATCTGGTTTCAGAGCTTTTGCGTCAAGATGACCCCCGAGCGGAACTGGCCGCGCGAGCGTCGGAAGAAGCCTCTGTCGAGACATTGGTAGAGCTCATCGAATCGAACCTTGGTCGCGATCTTTCTTCCGATGAAACACAGGCATTGAAGGATGGCATACGTTCACGGCGCGACCGCGGACGTAGCATTGCTGAGATCACTGGCGAAATCGGCTCGATAGGCGAATCGGAGTTCCTTTCGGTGACGAATGAGGAACAGGTTGATACCACGACGGATCGCGCTATCGAAGCGTTTGATCAGCTGATTGCGGAAGCTGGTATCGAGCTGAGCGAGGCCCAACGTCGTTCCGCGGAAGCTGCCATTCGCGACGAAGCGGAGCGAGGTAAATCCGTTTCGCAGATCAGCGACCAATTCGAAAATGCTGACGGAAACTCAGTCGCCTCAACCGTCGTTCGTGAAGCGAGCGAACGAGCGGAACAAGCTGAGAGTATCACTTCTGCGGTCGAAAACACACGTGCAGGACTGTCCTCGAACCAAAATGAAGAACCACTTTCGGACAGTGAAAAAGACACCCTTCAGCGGGCCATTGAACGGCGTTTGCTTGACGGTGATTCCGAAGAGAGCATTACCAGCGAACTCGCTGGACTGTCGGTCGAGAATTTCCGTCGACTCATCGGAAGAGATCAGGACAATCGCGACCAAAGTGAACAAAACGCCCAAAGCCACCGACGAAACGCTTCGGAATCACAAACGGGCGAATCTGATTCAGTCGGCGCTAAAGACCCTAACGACATTGTGGGTCCAGCTGGCTTCGGACCCGAAGGTTTCATTCAAGGTGAGCAACGTTTGGACTACCTGATTCGATTCGAGAATATCGATACGGCGACTGCATCGGCCCAGGAAGTGTTCATTACCCATCCCATCGATGACGACTTTGATCTAAGCACCTTTGAACTAACCTCGTTCGGATTCGGCGACCTTAGTGTGGAAATTCCCCAAGGTCGCGACCAGTTTGAAACCCTGATTGATCTTCGAGACTCGCTAGGGCTCTTGGTGCAATTCGATGCGGGAATCGACCTGTCGACAAAAGTCGCCTCGTGGACTTTCCGAGCCATCGATCCAGAAACGGGTGATCTCGTTTCGGATCCCTTCGCAGGTTTCTTGCCTCCGAACGTCAATCCTGGCGAGGGCGAGGGCTTTGTTGGCTATTCGATTCGTTCGAAGACTGCCCTGAGCACCGGAGCTCGTCTCGATGCGGAGGCAACGATCGTCTTCGACCTTGAAGATCCAATCAACACGCCGCCCATTTTCAACACGATTGATGCGGACGAACCAACGAGCCAGTTGAGTCCCCTGCCGGAGATCACCAACACCCTTGAGTTTCCGATCTCATGGACAGGAGAAGATGGCTTTGGATCGGGCGTTGCGAGCTTTGACGTCTTCGTGTCAGAAGATAATGGCCCTTTTGAGCTGTTCGCTGACAACATTACCGATACCGGAATCAACTTCATCGGCCAAGACAATCGCCGTTACGAGTTTGTGGTTTTAGCAACAGATAATGTTGGACGCGTTGAGGACAAATTGATTGTCGCTGAAGTGGCCACCACGATCGATTTCAACGACGCCCCTTCAGCGAACAATGACAACGTCTCGATTGCTGAAGACACGATCATCACAATCGATGTCCTGTCCAATGACACCGATATTGATGGGGATCTGCTCGTGGTTGGTGAATTCACCCCGCCGACAGATGGCGTGCTTCTGCTCAGTCCAAGTGGTGATTTCACCTATGAACCAAATGCAGACTTCAACGGAATCGACACATTCGTTTACAGCATTGACGATGGACGCGGAGGATCGAGCCAAGGCACGGTCACCATCAACGTGCTTGGGGTGAATGACGCACCGACGACAGTTGATGATGTATTCGATTTGTTAGAAGACACTCCAGCGACAATCAATGTAGCATTGAACGACTTTGATCTTGAGAGCGATCCCTTTGTCATTAGCGTGGTTGACCAGCCTTCCCAGGGAACCTTGACCCAACTTGATGCCAATCGTTTCGAGTTCGCTCCCAGCAAAGACTTCGCTGGCCAAGACTCGTTTACTTATCAAGCGAGTGATGGGAGTTCGACGTCGGCACTAACAACCGTCACTCTCAATGTTGCTCCACAGAATGACCAACCCGTCGCAAACCTCGATGACGCGTTCTTATTCGAAGATCAAACGGCATCATTCGATGTGCTCACCAATGACTTTGATGTCGATGGCGACAACTTATCGGTGCAGGTGACTCAGGGTCCCGCTAACGGCTCAGTCACCGTGACGAGTCTTGGTCAGCTTCTCTACACGCCTGATCCCGACTTCTTTGGCACAGAATTGATCGTGTACCGGGCGGTTGACCCCAGTGGTGCGTTCAGCGAATCATCGCTGGAGATCATTATCGAGAACGATAACGACGCACCCGTCGTTGCTAGTCCTATCGAGGATGTTCTTGTCCTCGAAGATGCTGAAGGTTTTTCCATCGACCTATCGAATGTCTTCACCGATATCGACGCTGAAGAATTGACGCTTTCTGTGAATGCGGCGGATCCTGATCTGCTGTCCGCGACGATCACGGACGACCAACTACGATTGAGTTTTGTCGGCAATGCCAATGGCACGACTTTGGTCACGATCACGGCCAACGACGGCGAGTTTGCCGTCAGCAGCTCCTTCAACGTTACGGTGCAGGCCGTCAATGATGAAGGTGTCTTTGCAGGCGATCTTGATGCGACGATCGAACAGGGCGACGTCGCTACGGGCACAGTCACGTTTACTGATGTGGCTGACGGTGATACCGGCGTGACTTTCGCGATTGGAACCCAGCCGCTCGGTGGTTCAGCGACGATAACGGATGAAGGGGCTTGGTCTTACACACCCAACACTAGCTTTGTGGGACAAGATTCCTTTATCGTCGAGGTCGTTGACGACCAGGGAAATCTCGAGAGCCAAGCGATTCAAGTGACGGTTGAACCCAGTGGTGTCAGGCCTCCCGTTCGCTTGGAAGAAGGTGTTCTCATCATTGAAGGCGACCAAGACGAGAATGATTCGCGTGATCGGATTCGAGTGAGACGGTCCGGCGACGATTCGATTACCGTTCGACTGCGATCGGGCAGGCTTGCCGAACAACAGATCATTTTCGATGTTCTGTCATCGGGAAGCGAGGCCATCGATCGGATCGAGATCACTGCGGGTGACGGTAACGACTTGGTGGATGTGCATCAGTTGATCTCCATTCCTGTTCACGTGGATGGTGGCCAAGGCAACGACACGATCAAGACGGGAGCCGGCGATGATAGCGTGACCGATCTGTTCGGAGACAATCGTATTTTCACTCGAGGTGGAAACGATAAGATCAACACCGGCGATGGCCGTGATCGAGTCCTGTCTGGCAGTGGCAATGATCTCATTCGAACGCGTGCTGGCAACGATGTGATCAATGCGGGTACCGGTGATGACATCATCGTTTCGGGTGATGGTTTTGATCGTCTTTATGGCGGTTCGGGTCGCGATCTGTTGATCGCAGGAGATCGTTTCGACTTGGTTTTTGGTGGAAGTGGCCAGGATATCTTGATTGGTGGTTGGACGGTTCATGATGACGATGATGTCGCGCTCTTGGAGATCCTTTCGGAGTGGACTTCAAACCGAACCTTCCATGAGCGAGTGCGGAATCTGTGGGACGGATCCGGAACGAGTGAACGCTCCAATGGTGATACCTTCTTAAACCGATCAACGATCATCGACGACCGAGACTTCGACCTCTTGTTCGGCGGTTTTGATATCGATTGGTTCCCAGCGTACTAGTGAGGTTGGGTAATCAATGCCCCGGGTGACGTGAACGCTTGCTATCGCTCGGTTACTTACCCGGGGCATTTTTCGGGCCGCCCCGTTGGGGTTCGGATGGCGTTCATCCCGATCTCTATTTCACCTATCTCTCCGGCGTTGGAATTCAATCCTGAGCCGTTTCGTTACTCGCGCGTCTGGCGGCTAACGAGAGCGTCTGGCTTAGCCGCGGAGCGGCGACAGCACCTTTGCCGTGGGGCTGGCCCCACGGATGACGGCATTTCATTATTATCCCAAGCTGCCCGTTCGGCCGCCATTGGCGGCCGAACGGG
>JBCCKZ010000393.1:0-5722 GCA_039027135.1 Planctomycetota bacterium | reverse complement strand
GGGCGATTCTGATCTCGTTCGGTTGATATGATGCAACATGTTTATTTACTGGATGATGATCCAGTAGAACTAGAATTGTTAACCCGCCATTGCCAAGGACAACCTTGGCTGATCGAAGGATTCGAATCAGTTGATGCGTTGATGGAAGCGGCTGATGAAATTCAGCCCGGATGTCTCTTGATTGACTTTCGGATGCCCGGCAAAGACGGTGTGGAGGTCTTTGGCATGGTGCAGGAGCGTGCTTTACCGCTCACCTGCGTGCTGATGACAAATTTTGCTGACATCGAAACTTGCCGGCACTCTCTTCGAGCGGGAATGTTCGACTTCATTCCCAAAGATGGGACTCCAGAAAAGCTACTTGATACGATCTGCCGTGCTCTTGAAGAGCAACAAAATCGATGTGACGCGGACGTTGAAACTCGTCAGCGTCGCGATCGATGGGATGGATTGACCGAACGCGAACGAGAGGTGGCAACGCTCCTTGCTCGAGGCGCCACGCTCAAGCAAGTTGCCAACACACTTGATGTCTCTGTTCAAACGGCATCAAAGCACCGCGCAAAGATCTTTACGAAACTCGCAATTAAGAACGAGGTTGATCTCTTCCGCCTCGTCGACGCAATCGGGTACGACCTGGCCGAGGTCCCGGTCGCCGCCTCGCAGCTTTGATCGCTCTCTCTCTGCGTTTCAGGGTGCGTCGAGTTAACGAGTTTCTTACGCACCAAGGAATCTGTCTCTTGCCTTAATGGCATGCTGAACATCTTGGGTGCCATCCACGATCACACGACCATCATTAAAGATGGTCAGAGTGATGTTGGGGAATTCCGATGGATTAAAGCGAGCGAAGAAGCGTTTCCGTTCGATCTTTCCCAGTCCGCAGAGGCTTCTCTCGAGAGCGGCGAGATCCATTGAGTGTGAAGAGGAAGGTTGAATTTGTACGGCATCGCGACCGCATATTGCCTCCCCTCGCTCCAAGGTAATCGCGTTTAGGAATTCATAACGCCCTTGATCACATGCCGGACAAGGCACCGCGTCGTTTGGTTTCAAAGCGACTTTGAGTACCTTTCCCGTCCAAAGGTCAATGTGTGTGACCTCTCTCTGAACCATCTCTGTGTGGCCGGAAAGAATCTTGATGGCTTCGGCGGCCTGCATGCTTGCGATCAGGTGAGTCGCTGGGCCCAGCACGCCAGCCGTATCACATGTCTCCATCGCAGATGCGGGGGGAACATCGGGGACAAGGCACCTAAAACAGGTACGTTCGCCCGGCAGAAAAGCTCTCACTTGGCCGGACGAGCCCACGCAGCCACCGTGGACCCAGGGTATGCCCTTGCTTAGTGCCCAGTCGTTAACGAGCAGCCGCACGGCAAAGTTGTCCGAACCATCGATGATCAAATCAACGCGTCCAAGTGGGATCGCGAGATTGTGCGGCTGGAGATCCAGGACATGAGGAACGAGTTCGACATCACCATTGATTCTCGCGAGATGATTTGCCGCCGCCTCAGACTTTGGGATGGCTTGCCTCGCGTCTTCTTCGTTGTATAAGGCTTGGCGCTGCAGATTGCTCCACTCAACCACATCGCGATCGATGAGCCGAAGTTCTCCCACGCCCGCTCGAGCTAGAATCTCCGCGACAACCGATCCCAAGGCCCCCAATCCGACCACGGCCACACGTGACGCACGAATTCGCTGCGAATCTTCCACCCCACCCGGCAGGAATCTCTCTTGGCGACTGTAGCGATCTGCATTGGGCCGAATCTCGCTCAAGGCGTTAGGTTTTGCCTCGTCGTCTTTCAATTGAAGTTATTCCATGGATAAAAAAGGATCCGCAGCCCCGCTGCGGGAGAAACTAAAACGTCGTGCTGCGTGGCTGGCCAAGCTTCGCTATTTTTTCGACCGCCGCGGGTTTGTCGAGGTCACGCCACCTTGTCTTATGCGTCAGTGCATTCGAGACACTCACATTCACCCATACGCGGTAGGCGAATCTTACCTGCAGACATCGCCAGAACTAGCGATGAAGCAAATGTTGTGTGAAGGATCCGGGTCGATCTACGCGATCACGCCTGTGTTTCGTCAACACGAATCCGGCGACCAGCATCACACCGAGTTTACGATGCTGGAGTGGTACCAAATGGATGCGAAGTTCGAAGACGGCATCGAGCTCATCAGGCTGCTAAGTGACACCGTCTTTGAACGGCCAACAACTTATCTCAACTACTGCGATGCATTCACGCGTGTGTTAGATATTCATCCCATTGATGGTGAGATCAATAAGATTCGCGAAATGGTCTCGAGATTTGCGCCGAATCTCCAAGATGTTGGTGGTTTGGACCGCGATGCTTGCCTGGACGTTCTCTTGACGGAGGCAGTGCTCCCGGCCTTACCAAGTAAAAGTTCCGTGGTGATTGGTCGCTATCCTGCTTCCCAGTCGGCACTGGCAAATCTCGATCCCCACAATCGATGCCTGGCACTCCGTTTTGAATGGTTCCTTGAAGGGTTGGAACTGGGAAATGGATATGATGAGCTTTGTGATGTCGATGAAATGGTAATACGAGATAGGAGTGTCGCGGAGAAACGCGAACAGCAGGGCCATGATCCGCTTGTTGGGCCATCTGATCTGTTCACGTTGATGAGTCGACCGGGCATGCCATCGTCAACGGGGATGGCTGTTGGCATCGAAAGATTGATGATGGCCGCCGATCGTATCGATGGAAAGTCCTCGTCATTTGAGGATGTTCAATGGGTTGAGCGTTTTGGGCGATAGTAGAGTTCGAGTCGATCTGGATCAGCGATGCACGTCGCTTCCGGGTTAGGAATCAGGCATCTAGGTCCCGATCGCTAATAACGATGAGATACCCGGTTATCGTATCGCGGCGGAGCTCGTGCTTCAGGTTTCAATTCAACGCCGGACGCGTGACTCACGACAAGAACCTAAAAAACTCAGCTTTCAAAGAGGTTTACGGTCACGTTCTGAGATTGACTGCGTTTCACTTGTCAAATGAGTGAACCTGACAATCGAAACGTTGCGGATTTCCTGGAACGCCACCAGGGAATCGTGTCCAAGATCGCCAGGGCATTCGCCTATGAGGCGAATGACTTCGACGATCTTTTTCAGGAGATATGCATCTGCCTTTGGACGGCGATGGATCGGATTCCAAAGGATGTTAAGGAGTCAACCTACGTGTATCGAGTAGCACTGAATCGTGCGATCTCTTTGCAAAGGAAGAAAAAATCCTACGTTCAGAGTCTTGCTCGGTTCTGGAGCCATCGATCTCATCTCAAAACCGATGTGGGCTGCGAGTCGAGCAAGGCTAAGACGGATCTGCTCTATACCGCGATTCGTCAACTCTCGGATTCTGACCGTTCACTCGTGTTGCTCTATCTAGAACAACACAACGCCATTCAGATTTCCGAGATCCTAGGAATGAAGCCAGAGGCTGTTCGCAAGCGAATCTCGCGAGTCAAGGTCAAGCTCACAAAACTCATTAATCAATTGGAGAACAACAATGACCATTGATGAAATTCGCGATGCATGGAGTTCGCAAGAGACTCCCCAAGAAACGGGTGAAGGCTTAAGCGAAATCATCTCCGAGCAGAACGCCGGCATGCGACGTCAGCTGACGGTGACTGTGCTCGTTGCCGTCGCAGCGTTTGCGATGGGAGTCTTCAACTTCCTCGGGCAGTACTTTGGCAATGGAAACGGGTTATTCATTTCGGTTCTTCGGTCTTTGCCCGTGTTGGCTGCAACCTCGATCCACATCGTTGCGGTCAAGCACATGGCGAAAGAGCAACGGCTGCGTTTCGAGCTCGCGGCTTCTCACAGCGATTGGCTACGGCATCGAATCGCGACTTTGGAATCGGAAATCCGAGGAAGTGGTTGGTGGAAGGTGGCTGCTTTCTTGGCCTTCTTGACTTCAATCGTAGCGATCACGAAGTGGCTCGATTTCCGATCAGGGGAGGACAGCCTCTCAGAATGCATTGCAATCACTTTTATCGTGCTTGCCGGATGCTCATTGACTTTGGTTGGTGTTTGGCACCACCGGACTCAGTTCCTCATTCCCGAGCTGACACGCTTCCGTAGCTTGGAAGCTGATTTGATTGAATAGACTCTGCGGGCCCCACTCTTTCAAAACGCAGAGGCTGGCTCCGTCAGAGGGCGAGTGGTGTAGGTTTCGTGAGACCAACGACTCACCCATGCACGAAACTCCCTAGGGTGTTTCGGTTCTGGGCAACGAGGTCTTGGGAGAACTCTTGGATCGTCTGCTTCGATTAATGGCCGGCCGCCGCCGCCAGTTTGTCAATCATGCTGGGATCATCAATGCCGACACCCATTGGGTCTGCACCGATTGTTCCTACCAAAGAGCTCTCGTAGTCGTCGGCACGAACGCGTTCGAGCATCTTCTTGGCATAAGCCAGGCGAGATTCATAGTCGAATTCATCGTCTTCGTGAGCCGCTGCTGACTTCTCTTCAAGGCATGTGACGAAGGCTTGCCAGTGCCCAAGGTCTTTGGACCGCTTGGTCGCTAGTCGCCTTCGATACCAGTCGGACGCAAGCATCTGTTCACGATCAAACAGTGAGCGAACCTCTGGCGAATTGATGTCGTGGCCATCATAGCTGCCGGTATGTAGGATCGACAAAATAGCCTGCAAAGGCGGGCACGCTAACTCATAGCCGCCATCTTCAAAGTACTGCTTGGCAACACGGGTTTGAGCTTCGGCGATATGAAGGATGCCATCGTCAAAGGACTCTTGGTCTTGAAGTTCTGGCTTAAGGATTTCATCGGGGAATACCTTGGATGCATTGTCAAACACTCGACTCATGTAACGACGCACAAACTTACCCGTGATGCGGAAGCCCAGCCGGCTTGCGGGAATGAGTGTCCCTTCTCGTTCGTAATCGTCCAGCTTCTCCAGCATTCCTTCTGCGATAAGATTGGCTGGGTCTCGTTCCTCCGGAGACATTCGGCACCAAACCTCGGGAATCAAAAGTGAGATGTCGTGGCCCACTTCGAACTTTGGACCGATATGACCCGCCGGTGTGCTAAATCCACCAAGCCCCGTTAAGATCATGGAGACGACCATCGAATTGAGGTCGACCGAAGGCATCAAAGCATTGAACGGCGCCTTCGTTAACGCTCCCTCGCTTCCCGCACCGGTTGTCGAGGGGCTCTTCCCGGTCAAAGAGCACACGTAGTCCATGACCAGCTCGGGTAGCTCTTGGTAATGCAAGGGCGAGTAGACCGCGAGAGCACGAATGCCGGCTTCGCGGTCGGGAGCATTGTTTCGTCGTCCCGACAGGATCGCACCGACAGGGGCATGAACGGGATCTTCCGAACCGAGCCCGCGGAATAGCTGCATTCCTCGCTTGGCGACATAGGTGTCTCGCGAGAAAACCATGTCTGGGCGATCTTGTAGGTAGCGAGGGTTGCTGGTGACGCGGCCATCGTCATTGATTCGTGGCGATGAAGAACAAACGACGTATCCGAAGTCCTCACTCGCAGCCCGCTTCATTAAGTTCTTCATGGGCATGGTGAAGCCATCAAAATCAATAGCGTCATGAACAATATTGTTGGCTTCTTCCAGCGTCAGTGGCTGAAAGTTACTGATAAAGTTTCCTGGCCGAGATAGATCCCATTCGGTTTGTTTGTCCAGGCCTCGGTGGATGGCATCGTCGGGGCGCTGGAACAAACGGTATTCACAATTCTCAACAAACTTATAGCTGGCTGAG
>JBCCKZ010000392.1:0-5744 GCA_039027135.1 Planctomycetota bacterium | reverse complement strand
GGCGAACCGTTTGCAAGATCTCTGCCTCAATTGTGGGAGATTTTGCCGCCGACTGCTCGTCGCAGATCGGGACAGGTGAAGTCGCCGAACCACTCCAACTCTGTGAACTGGATGGGTAAAAAGTCCAAGCGGTATCGATCCGCGGTCGAAAAGCAACCCAAAGATCCATTACCTCTGGATCAGGCCGTCGAGCGGTTGCAAAAATTCGACAAGACCAAATTCGATCAGACGGTCGAGATCCACATGCGTTTGGGTGTTGATCCCAATCAAGCGGATCAGATCATTCGTGGATCGCTGGTGCTGCCAAACGGCATCGGCAAGCAACAACGCGTGGTCGTTTTCGCCAAGGGCGACGCCGCCAAAGCCGCTGAAGAAGCGGGGGCGGACGAAGTCGGGCAAGAAGACCTCGCCAAGAAGATCAAAGACGGCTGGACCGACTTTGATGTGTGCATCGCGGCACCCGACATGATGGGACTCGTGGGTCCTCTCGGTCGTGTGCTTGGCCCTCGTGGTCTGATGCCCTCTCCGCGTGCCGGAACGGTTACTCCGGATGTCGCCAAGGTCGTCGGCGAATACAAGGCTGGTAAGGTCGAGTTTCGAAACGACAAGGGCGGCAACGTCCACGCGATTGTTGGCAAGATGAGCTTTGATCAGCAAAAGTTGGTCGAGAACATCGGCACCTTCATTGGTTTCATCGAAGGCCTCAGACCGCAAACGATCAAAGGTGCCTACATCAAAGGCATCGCAATCTGCGGAACGATGAGCCCTAGTGTCCGCGTGACGTCCTAAGGAGCATTGCGATGAGTAAATACGTCAAACAACTAGTCACCCGGGATATTGCCCGTCGCCTTGAAGGTGTCGAAGACGCCGTCTTGGTGAGCACATCGGGTATGGATGCCAACACCACCAACGAACTTCGTGGTGAATTGGAAGCCAAGGATATCCACATGCTGGTCGTGAAGAACTCTCTGGCCCGCCGGGCTACCGAGGGAACTTCATTGGCCCCTGCTTTTGAAGGAGCCAAGGGGCAAGTCAGCGTTTGCTGGGGATCAACGGATTTCGTTTCTCTCGTCAAAGAAGTTGTCCGTTTGGACAAGGACGAAGAGAAGTACGACAAGTTCGAAGCCGCCGGCGGCGTGATGGATTCCGAGGCACTTGATGCCGAGGGACTCAAGGCCGTCAGCAAGTGGCCCAGCCGCGAAGAGCAGATCGCCATGTTGGTCGGTCAGATTCTCGGTCCTGGTTCCCAGCTGTCCGCAGCCCTGCTTGGTCCCGGAAAACAATTGGCCAGCCAAGTCAAGAAGATCAGCGAGGGAGACGAATAGTCCCCGCGTTAAACCCCATTTTTACTTCCCAAATCACAATTTATTTACAAAGGTAAATCCATGTCTGATGAAACTGCGACCGTCGAGTACAGCGAAGACACCAAGACCCTCGGCGACAAGATTGCCGATATGACCCTCAAGCAAGCCAAGGAATTGAGCGATTACCTCAAGGACGTTCATGGCATCGAAGCCGCCGCTGGTGGCGCCGTTGTCATGTCTGGCGGTCCTGCGGGTGATACGGGCGGTCCTGCTGAAGAAGAAAAGACCGAATTCGATGTTGTTCTGACCGGTCATGGCGAGAAGAAGCTTAACGTCGTGAAGGTCGTCAAGAACCTCACTGGCGCTTCGCTGATGGAAGCCAAGAAGATGGTCGAGGCAACTCCAGCCACTTTGAAGGAAGCCGCTTCCAAGGAAGACGCCGAAAAGATGAAGGCCGAAATCGAAGAAGCTGGCGGAACCGTCGAACTGAAGTAGTTCGCTTCGCGAAGATAAAGATTAGGAAGAAAACTGAGCTGCTGGTTCGTCCGGCAGCTCAGTTTTTTCATTGAGGCAAAGTCACCGCTCTGTAGTGTGGTGTGGAACGGCTGTAGCGAATGTCGCCAAGACCTTCGGCAGTCGTTGATTGCCTGGCCGAAACTCTTGGCGAGTGTCGCTACTTTCGCGAGGCAAATCGCCGGATCGCTTCATCCGCCATCACGCCCATGAGGATCACAACGCCAATGACGGCGTACTCGATTGACGATGAAAAGAAGTCGACTAGCGTGATCATGTTCTTGAGGACTTGCATCACGGCAGCGCCGATGATCACGCCAATGATCGTGCCCTCGCCGCCGCGAAGTGAGCATCCGCCAAGCACGGCACCCGCGATCGCGTAGAGCTCAAAGAAGTTGCCAAAGTCGACCGGCTGGGCGCTTCCAAAGTCAAACACGTAGAGCACACCACCGACGCCAGCGATCAGCGAGCAAATCACGTAGGCCAGGATCGTCACACGGTCCGTTGAGATACCGCTGTAAAGAGCTGCCTTTTCGTTTTGACCGATCGCCATCATGTATCGACCCCAAACGGTGTAGTTGAGCAAGTAAATCGCCGCCGCAGCGAGCACTACAAGCACAATCGCCGGGACGGGCAACCCAAAGTCCAAGCCAGGCAAGTCAATCTGCCCTTTCGCGACCCAACGCAGTCCTTTAAAGCCTCCAGCGAATCCCTGGGTCTGATCGGCGACGAGGCCGCGAGTAATACCCCGATAGATCAATAGACCGCAGAGCGTGACAATAAACGGTTGCAATCGTAGTTTCGTGATGAGCAGGCCATGCGTCAGGCCGATGGTCAGTGAGAGTAAAGCCATAGCGGCGAGAGCCAATGCCGGATGCCATTCCCACTTCGTGATCAAGAAAGGTGTTAGGCATCCAACCAAGCAAACTACCGATCCAATCGATAGATCGATCCCCCCGGTAATAATCACGAAGGCGACGCCAATCGACAGGATGCCGATCAAAGAGGAACGGCGGATCAGATTCTCAATGTTGAAAGAGCTTAGGAAGCTATCGCTCAGCGTCGCTGCGAGGATGAGCGTGAAGAGGAGCAAGCCCGCGACACCCGCAATTTTTTTAAATGAATTCATGGAGAACTGAGATATATCCTTCAGCAGCTAGTTGCGGTTGTAAGTCATGTCTTCCATGACAGTAGTCGAACGTCACGTGTCATGCGAAGCATGTCCTACGGAATTGGTTGCCAGGTGCATGATCGACTCTTCGGTGGCCTCGTCCCGATCGAGCGTTCCCGTGATCTTTCCCTCGTGCATCACGATCACGCGATCACCAAGTAGCATCACCTCTTCGAGTTCACTGCTGACTACCAAAATCGCTGCGCCGCTTTCGGCTAGCTCGCGGATTAGGTCGTAGATCTCTTGTTTGGCGCCCACGTCGACACCGCGGGTCGGCTCATCGAGCATGAGCACCTTCGGCTTCGTTGCCATCCATTTTCCAATGACGACTTTTTGCTGATTGCCGCCCGAAAGTGTTTCAACGGGTTGTGTCGACGATGACGTTTTGATTCGCATTCGTGTAATCGCTTCATCGCTTTGCTTTGACTCGACGGCGAAATTGAGCAAACCAAACCGACGTTGGCTCTGATGCAAAGCAGCTAACGAGGCATTCGGCTTTGTTCCCCATGCCAAGACCAAACCACTTTCCTTGCGATCTTCAGGGACGAGTGCCAATCGATGTTCAATCGCATCTCGCACTGTTTCGATAGCAATCTTCTGGCCTTCGATTTCAATCTCACCAGAGATCTTAGGAGTGATTCCGAAGATTGTCTGCAGCAATTCGCTTCGGCCCGCGCCCACCAGTCCAGCGATTGCGACGATCTCACCTTCGGCGACATTCAACGAGATCGGTTCCCGCTGGTGAATGGGATGAGGTGTCACGACTTCTGAAACTCGAAAACAAACGGGCGATGCATCTCGCTTCCGCGGAGGGGGTGTTTCGATGTCACGGCCAACCATCGCGCGAACCATAGCATCGCGATTGACACTCTCTCGGTTCATCGTGGTGACATATTTGCCGTCACGAAGCACGCTGACTCGGTCTGCTAAGCGTTGAACTTCTCCAAGACGGTGAGAGATATAGATCACCATCACACCGCGCCCTCGAAGCTCCTCAACCACTTTCATTAAGCGATCGGCTTCACGAGCGGAAAGACTGCTCGTGGGTTCGTCCATGATGATCACACTGGCGTTGGTGGAGAGTGCCTTTGCAATTTCCACGAGTTGCTTCACACCGATCGCTAGTTCTCCGAGAGGTTGATCGGGATCGAGTTCCAGCCCCACCATCTTGAGAAAGGGCTTGGATTGCTCTCGAATTGCCTTGAAGTCGATTTTGCCGAAGCGGGTTGGTTCGCGACCGAGGAAAATGTTCGCGCCGACCGGAAGGTTGTCGGCGAGATTTAGCTCTTGGTGTATGAGTGCAATGCCGTTGTGCAGAGCCACTTGCACGCTATCAAGTGACACTCGCTTGCCCTCGAGATGAACTTCACCTTCCGATGGAGGTTGCACACCGGCAAGGATCTTCATCAAGGTGCTTTTGCCAGCGCCGTTTTCGCCGATGACTGCGTGGACTTCACCCGCGGCGAACTCGAGACTGACATCGTCAAGTGCCGTCACGCCTGCAAAGCGTTTGCTGATTCCGTGAACAGAAAGTCGGCAGGGTTTGGCTTCGGACATCAGGTGATCGTTGGGGGGTGGCTCTTCTTGTCGGCCTTGCCATAGGAAGAGGGCATTCCGCCTCTTTCGCATGACCCTAGTCGTTGTCCGGGCGCTGTGGTGCTTGCCCGGTGCCTATGCGGCTGCGACGCATCCGACCCACGACTCACTCTTGGCCGCTTCCATCTCCGGCCAAAGTCGCCTTAAGCTCGCTCCAAAATTCATCGACGTTATCCTGACGTACCTGCGTGGCGGGAATGTAGATTAACTTCGAATCGGGTACATCAAGTGATTCAAGCGTTTCTCCCCGAGCAAGGCCGGCCAGTAGACGCATCGACTGACGTCCATACTCATAGGGGTTCTGAACTACCGTTCCATGGATGTGGCCATTCTGAATACCGATCAGTGTTTCGTCTTGCTCGTCGAATCCGATGACTTTCACTTGTCCCAGTTTCTCCGCCCCTTCAAGCGCCTCCAGGATAAGTGGAGGGTTGTATGCGAAGAGACCGACCATGGCGGAGACATCAGGGTGAGCTGAAAGAACGTCTTCGGCTTTTGCCTTGGCGACTTCAAAGTTGAACTTGTCAGTGTAGGTACCGAGGATCTCATACTTTTCATTTGACGGTTTAGCGCCCGGGTCATCAAACCGGGTTGGGTCGATGTCTCGCCCCAGCACGGCATCAATGACACCCTGGCGTCGGCGTCTTGCATTGTCTTGGTCCATTCGGCCAACAAAGATGGCGACCTTACCACCTTGGGGAATGGCTTCGAGCACGAGCTCACCGCACATTCGACCTGCGATGTAATTGTCCATACCCACGTAGCAGAGGCGATCTGATTTTGGGGCATCGCTATCCTGTGTAATCAGAATCGTTCTTTGAGCAGCCGTGTTTAGCAAATCCACTTGGTTGTCGGGATCAATCGGACTGATAGCGATCCCGTCGATGCCCTTGGTCACGAGATCTTCAACCATGGCGGTTTGGTCTGTGATGCCTCCCGGCGGCATCAATACTTCAACATCAGCGTTGAATTCCTCTCCTCCTGCTTTGGCGCCCTCGCCTCCAATCACCCAAAAAGACGCGACGCCGTTGGTGACGTATGCTAGCTTCAGTTTCTTCTCGGATCCGTCGTCAGAACCTGACGAATTGCATCCAACTGCGAAGACCACCATCAGGCCGAGAGTGATCCGCAAAAATGCTATGGAAGGAGTTTGTAGGCTG
>JBCCKZ010000391.1:0-5750 GCA_039027135.1 Planctomycetota bacterium | reverse complement strand
CCAGTTCCGGCTCTCAAGGGTGAATAGCGGTCGATTCTAAACCCCAGAGTTCCAGAGGCTGTGATGCTCTGTCTACAGGCGATATTTAAATAGCTCTGCCTCTAAGCATTGGATCCTCAATAAACCTCAATGAGGTGGGCGGGCTTGCCAATCAATAACCTCGTGTGACGTGAACGCTCGCTGTCGCTCGGTGATTTATCCGGGGCTAGTTTCGTGCCACCCAGTTGGGGTTATGCGGCAGCTGGAAATCTTCATGTCACTCACCACGCTTTGCCATGTCAACCGGCAGCAGCTCGCGGGAACTCTTGCATCGCGGCCAACGCATGGATAGCGAGTACGGCCAGTGTCGCCCAAAGCACGGTCGATGTGATGCCAAGAGAAACGTCGCGTGTTGATTGCTTATTAGATTTTCCGATCTCGTAGGCAATTGTCGCCGTGGCAAGACCACAGGCGACTGTTTTACCAAGCAGCCAGATCGTTGCTGGATCAGTCCAGCCGCCAAGCTGGCGATCAAAATTGGAACGCAGGAAGACAGGCTCCATATCGGGATACATTGATGCAAAGACGACGGCTGCCATTAAGCGTGAAGCGATGTATGCGACGCCGGTTAGCAATGGTGTGGCGATCATCATGGCGACAGCAGCCGGCCAGAACAGCATCGATCGACCATCGGTTGCGAGTGTTCGGTAAGCGTCGATCACACCCGAGTAACGCTTCATTCCGCAGTCCGATGCGATTGCCGCACCACAGCGAGCCGCGATCAAAAGTGTCGCTAACACCGGAACCAAAATTCGATACAACGCGAATCCAATCGAAGCGATCAACTCATCCAAAAGCAGTGGCTGAGTGTAAAGACGATAGGGAAGATAGGCCAACGTGAAGTACGTTGTCGTCCATCCGGCAATCAAACCCGCCAGGACTAAGTAAACCCATCCTCCGGGACCCGCTACGAGCCGAAGGTAGTGCTTGACTGAACCAGCAATCCAGCGAGCCGAGATTTTCTTGGGTGGCCGAAGCCGATAGGGCAGGGCTAACGACTCGAGGGCGATCGAACCGAGACGCCTCACAAGAATATCGCTGAGCTGAAGTGGCGAATGGCCAACCGTGGGTGCCGCGTTGCTGAGAGTGCGATCAACTTCATCACGAAGTCGACTGGCTAATTCTGATTCATCGATTGATACCTCTTCCAAGCGACGGTCAGTGGGAGAGAAAAGAAACACATGGTCGGCAATAGCGAGCACTGTTTCGTAGTCGTGCGTGACGATGATGCTCGTTCGTCGGTGACGTTCGTGCGTTTCTCGTATCAACGAGCAAACCTTGGTTCCGGTCGCATGGTCCAATCCCGAAGTAGGCTCGTCATACAACATGATTGAGACGCCGGATGCCAACGTGCGCGCGATAGCCAAACGCTGCTTTTGGCCGCCCGATAGTCTAGACGTTGGAGTGTTCAGCGGGATGCTCAACTCGTTAAGCCATTCAGCGGGATCGGAGGCCTCCGTTGAGTTTTCGATTGACTCGGGATCCGCTTGTTGGTTCTTGCGATTCCGCAGTGCGAAGCTCACGTTGCCAGTAGGCGAATATTCGTCGAATAAGGCAAACTGCTGAAAAACGACACCGACATCACCAGCGCTAACCCCTCTATCGCCCTGTTTGTCGACAAGAGTCACTTGGCCATCAATCTTGATGCCCTCGTCGGCTTCAACCAAACCGGCCATCGATCGCAACAAAACTGACTTGCCAGCGCCACTCGGTCCAACGATCACCGAGACTTTCCCCGCAGGAAAAGTCAGGTCCAAATCCTCGATCAAGACTCGTTGGCCCGCTTTGGCCGTCAGTGCTTCAAGCTTCAATGCGGGTGGATCGATCTTGCCATCTCTATCGTTGGCGTCGTTCACCGGTTAGCCACCAAAGATTCGGCGGCCTTCGGTAACTGCCTTGCCAGATACCTGGGAAGTACAAGCATCACTCGGTCGCTCACAGGATCATGGACCATGCGGTAGAAGGAGTTTTGATCGGTCTGAGCGACTAGCCGATCGATCATAGCCATGAACGCAACATGTTTCCCGCCGGTAGGCTCGCTGAAGAGAACCAGCGGAAGACGATCGTACACCGAATCGGGGCCCACCCACCAATGGGAATCATCAATCACCCGCATCTGCAACTTGTAGGGGGCCAACAACTCTCGCGTCTGTTCACTAGCATTTTGAACAGGCAAAAGAACACGAAGCCTCGTTGGCAAAAAGCCTCTGCGCTGGAGATCATTCCAAGGTAGTAAAATCGAAACGTCATTCGTGACAGCTAGCCGACGTATGACGGAAATGATCGGTAGAGGCAGATCGGTGGATTGCGTCGCCTGACCGTCACCTAGAACCTGCCAATCAAAATCGAGATCTGTCGACAAACGAGTCCACTTGGCGAGCCGTTCGTTAGCTAGTTTTCCAGGCACGCCACGCATGCGGCGCAATATCTCGCAGGCAACGATCCTGAGCATCATCGTTGAGCGGTCTTCTAGCTCATCCTCATCGGCTTTTGCCAATTCCTCGCCTTTGTCTTGAGCGTTGAACGCAGGCAGAAACTGTTCGATCAGTTTCGTTGGTGATGCGATTGGTTCTTGCCCAGGAGCCGTCGCTAGATCGGACAGGTCGGTGATGCGTTGATGGGCAGCACTAAAAACCGAATCAGCAGGTTCGATGCGAACAAGCGTCTCTTCAATTGTCATTTGTCCACCGATTGCGCCGGCCATTAACTCCAACCACTGATTGGCTGTTTTAGCTTTATCTCCTAATACGATCGCTGACCTTGGGTCACGGTCAACCAAATCAAACGCCAGCCAGTCGATCTGAACGGGGACACCCGTCCACTGCGAAACCAAGAGTGCAAAGCGATCGGCCGGGTAGGCCTCATGCTTGAAATAGGCTCTTCTCGATAAATCGGCAAGCGGCCGCACGGGCGGAGGTGGTTCAATCCCAATAATTGAATCGACTTCCGCTGCCGCATCGACAACCAAGTTCTCATTGATGCCCGGAGCTTCGAGTAGATTTGCTTCAAGGGGTGGTTCCTGAAGGAGAAGGGGCATGAACTCGGCGAGCACATCAGGTTCATTGATTGGGCTTGGCCTGGGCTCTTCGGTGGGTATGTCTGCCTGAGCTTCTTCCGGCTTTGCCGAGGGTTCCATCGCATTGTCACTAAGCGGCGATAGGGAGTCTTCAGAGTCGGGCTCCAAAGGCGATCGAGGAATCAGATCCTTGGGCAGCGTTGTTGTATCGGTATCACCAGACATGTCGCGATTGGTGTCCGCTGATTGGTCCGCATCGGGTTTGACAATCGGCTCAGAGTTCAATTCGTCCGCTGATTGTTCAACGTCTGTTTGCGACTTGCTGGATGGCGAAGTGGGGTCGGCTGGGGGGGCATCCCGTGTGTCGTTCTTTTTTTCCGAAGTCGGCGGTTTCTCTGTGCTGCTCAGATCAGCCGAAGCGATTGCCTGTGCCTCAGGTGTTTCGGTTTGTCGCCATACAAAGATCCCAAACAGGATTGCCGCAACCGTGATGGATGCGGTGGCGATACCCGCGACCAAAAGCACGGGGCGAATCGTTGATCGGTGAACTCGGTTTTCCGGATCGACCTGGTCAGTGGTTGCTTCCTTTTGAGGCTGGCCGGTATCCGCCGGGCTTTGATTGATCGGAGGTGGCTCGGGGACGAAGTTCTCGGTGACTGGCGTCTTCGGTGCGTTCAGATCTTCGTCGAGTTCCATCCCGTCGACCGTCAGCGCCTGCGAATCGACGCTTTCCACCTCGCTTGATCCTTCGTTGTCCTGCCGAGCGGATGATTGGTCAGGTACTTCGACCATCGACCCACAAGCTGGGCACACGGTGATCGATCCCATGAGCGACGGATCGCTCACTCGAAGGACTCGATTGCAGGTGACGCAGGTGGCTTCGACGAAAGACAAGAACGATTCCCTTGGGAGACGGGGACGTCAAACAGCAGCACCCTGCAGTATACGCCACACGAGAATTATCTCAGGCGGCATGCCAGTGGGGATGACGAAGACTTCGCATGATATCCTCAGAAAGCGACGCGGCGTCGGGAAGCTGAGAAATGAGCTTCGCAGTTTCCTCGTTGATAGCCAGTTGTTCGTCGTCGAGCCGTACTGCCGCAATTCCCGGTGTATTGAGGGCAAAACGAATCGCCGTCAGCAAGGGGATTTCTCCCGGATTGATCTCTTCGAGAAGCTTCTCGGCATTTGGAACTGCCGCGTCACCGAGCAAGCCCCACCAGCAGTTTTCGGCGACGACTTGGACACCATGTTCCATCGCCAGTGGCAACAGACCAGCGGCAGCTCGCTGGTCAAACGGGCCAAAAGGAACATGGACGAAGTCGACCCATCCATCGCGAATCAGGTCCATCGCGCTCCAAGGGTCCACTTGGCATACGCGAACGCCTATCGACGAGAACACACCCTGGTCTCGCCATCGACGCACAGCCACGAGTGGCTGTGGGTCTTCATTCCAGGAGCGGTGGTGATGGGTCACCAGCACGGCATAGGTTGACTGCCCGCAATCTTCGCGATTTTCTTCGCTGGAAATTTCAAGTTGCTCGTCAATCCAGCGAGTGGGGTAGGCGTCCTGCCATCTGACGTAGGGCGTCCATGTGTCTTGGAAGGCTCGAGTTGGATTGACTCTTAAGACGCGACGAGTCTCTTGCGGGAAATGACCCAGTGCCATTGACTCGCGGCATTGAGGGCCCGTGAGCCAGCAGTCCCATCGCTTGTCAGACCAAGGCACGATCAGTTCGCGTGATTCTGATCGAAGAGTCGTCGTTTTCATTTGTGTGAAACTCAAAGGTGTCAAATTCGCGCGATTGTGAGGAATCGCAGGACGACCCCATGAGCTTTCTTCGGCTTTCAGCGCGTCAAGTTTTGACCTTTCTAGGGCCCATCGACGATCCCCAATGTGGCCCGGGTACAAATAGACAGTTCACTTTGGAGTTCGACTCAGTCCCGGGTCAAAACTGGTTGTCAAAACGGTCCTGCCGAGGACGACCAGCGGTTACGCTACCAGCCGAGGATCATTCCGGTGACGATGACGCTTCCTATTCCGAGAAACCGCGATAACCACGTTCGGCTAAGCATCTTGGTCGCGATCGATCCGACGCAATCCTCAGCGAAAGATTGGGGGCATCAACTGGCAGAGTTTGAGGCCACTTTGATTAGCGTGCTAGAGAATCGCCCGAGCGACGCAGAGATCTTGGTCTGTCATGATGGGAGCTACGAGGATCCTTTTGACCTCTGTGCGGAGGGGGTTCGTTTTTGCGTACCAACAGAATCTGCCGACGAACCATCGCTGATTGATCTCTGGCAAGCAGGGCTCGCTGAGGCCTCGGGACGACACATTCATTTGATAGGCGGCGGTGCCAAAGTGACGGCTGGTTGGAGTGACTCCGCTCAACTCGCCTTTGAGAGCGACAGGTGTGGAATCGTTGCCGGTCATTGCTCCACCGATCTTGAACAGCCTAATGAGGAAGTCCTCGCTGGCATCATGCCAGGATCTGGAGGTGGCTTGAGGTTTGCAGACGTTGCCGAGTCCAGGCTGGCGATGCCTTTGCTTCAAGGATCTTTCTGGCGACGTGAGTTGCTAGTTTCGGTACTGGAACAGCTTGAGACCACCAACGAAGCTTCGCTTTCACTTGTCGCCTCGCAACTTGCGGTTGATGCGGGTTGGAAGATCCGATTCGTTAACGACTGTTCGATT
>JBCCKZ010000390.1:0-5754 GCA_039027135.1 Planctomycetota bacterium | reverse complement strand
GGTCGAAATCCAGCGCCTCGCCGAGCTTCGCGGCGGATTCGCCCAGATGACCCTTAAAGCTCTCATACGTCGGGATCTTCTCCTCCAGGCGAGCAAAGTCAGCTTCCCAAGCATCCGTATCGCGATACAGGCTCGAAAGATCCCAGCAGTCTTCGGCAGGGACTTGTTCTCGAGCGGGCAAACGATGAGCAACTTGTCCGTCCTTTCCAGATCGCTCGTTGCTATCTTTCTCGTTTTTGGATTGGGGAGTGGCCGTATCGGTGGACATTTGCGTCAAAACTCCATTCGGATGAACCATCACGTCAGGTGATGGGAGATTCTCGAGCAGGAGTTTATCGCCCGACGTCACCAGGTGGAAACGGGGCATCGTGGACGCGATAGCTTGTCGTCGTGTTTGTCTCGCCTAGCAGGATTCGCCTAGCGACGAGGTGTCCAGGTTTCAGCGGCGATCGATGGCTGCAGCTCCAGATCCGCTTGGCATCGCATTCTCATGTCTTGCCCTTTGAATAGCACGCGAAGATGAAACTGAGACTTTTCGAAGGCGGGGTGATCACGTAGAGCGAGTGGAAGATGGAAGCCGAGGCCATCTGACGTCATCAAACTCGCTATATCGGATTTTGAGTAGATCCATCGATCGATAGCGGGTTGGCTCGATGTGGGTTGTGGTTTGTCCGCAAACGCTTCGACCAATATCTCCGCATCGATATCGAAATGACGAAGGTCAACAGCGCGGCCACTGCGGTCGACGGCTTCGACGATGACGTCAGCTCCAATCAAAGCATCCTCCTCAAATCGACCGCGAGTCTTGCGCCGGTTGATGCGTAGACTGGTCGGCACAGGAATGCTCTCGAGCGAGTCAGGTATCTGAATCTTTCCTGGTGGGTTTTCTGGAACGTCGATGGCGGGCGGTTGGATGTCTCCTTCCATCACGTCAGGAATTTGAATCTCATCAAACAGTGGCGGACGAGGTTCCGTTGGGGGTAAAGCGGGGTCGTCGGTGCTCGGTTTGGGATCGTTTAGTGGCTCTTCCGCTGGCTCCCCGAGGTCAATCACCGGTGGGGCCATGATGTCTTCGTACTGTTCTAACGGATCAATAGGATCATTCTTGCCGGACTGGGATTCATTCGTTGTAGCTGCTGGATCTGTTGCCGAGTCATCGATAATGGGTGGATCGAATACATCGCTTGATGGTGATTCAGAACTGCTATTAAAATCTTTGGATGACGGCGCCAGGTCGGATGGTTCTTTAGAATCGGCGAGTGGACCGGGGACGGGAGTCGGCAGCGGTGTGTAGCTCTCGGGCTGGTAAGAATTCAGTGGCTTTGGATTGCCATAGTCGGCCGAGTCATCCGATGAGTTCCCACCGCGAACATCAATTCGGGAATCCTGTAGCTTGCGTTCGTAGATTTCTAGGCGGTCTTGAAGCACCCGATTGTGATAATCGGCTTCGTAGAGTTGGTCTTCGAGATTTCGAATCTCACCAGCCATTTTCTGGCGATAAACATCCGATTGACCGCGTGACGCACAGCCCATAGTCGCAGCGACAAGCGATGCGAGCAACGCTAGTGAGCGGCAAGGTCCAAGCTGCATTCGGGGCAGACGCAGTTTCACGACGTGTGAGATCAATTGGGATGGGAATTCGCGATAAACCAAAAGCGTCAGCTAGCATCCCTAACCATCCAACGTCAACGTAGTTTCCCAATTCCCTCGTTGGGGAAGATCCGTCTGAGTCCTCGTTTGAGGATCTCTCGAAGGGGAGAATCAGCCAGGAATCTCTCGCGAGCAACCGTCGCAGCCATAGCGATTTTGCGACGGGTGCGATGAAAAATGCAGCAACTGGTAAAACCTTGATAAACGTGAGTGACGCGGTCGGTCTGTTTACGCTTGTAGGGTTGTTCTCCATACCCCATGTCGAGAGTATCAATCCCATGTTCAGAAGCTGCACCGACGATGGCTTTGTAAAGTGCGGTGCCGGGGCTGTATTTCGAGAATTCGTGGTTGTAGACGGGAAACCAGTAATGCAGCAGTCCACTTTCTACGATCCCGAAGTGCATTGCAACGACGGTCTGACCTGCACGCAGGACTGACAACAGTCCACGCGTTTCACAACGTCCCAGATCATCGCGATTCTCTGCGGTGTATTCATGCAGATATCGCACAAGCGACCGCGTCCATGTTGGTTTGAAGTGGTCGAGAATGTGAGTTCGGCGGTATTGCGCCCGTTTGGCGTCGATGGCCTGAGACAACAAACCTGGATCGCGGCAGTCGATCTCAAGAGAAAGTGGCCCCAGCTCACGCGTCATCTGGCGGGACTTTTGTTCTTGTTTTTTGATCGTCCGGTGCTCGCGTTCGAGTTGATCCAGATACTTGCTTGAATGATTGCCCCAATGAGCCGCAAAAGACTCAACGCGTCTTTGAACGGTTAGGTGTTCGTGAGGGGCGATCGGATGATCTGAAAGCAATGCATGGAACTCATAGCCTTTGACCTTGCCGAGCCGCATCATTCGACGAGCGTCGATGGAATCGCCACTGGCATACATGATGGCCTGGGCGTCATTGAAGGCGCGGCCGGCGGGCGTCGCGATTCGGTTCTTGAGATGAACGGGTAAGATCGCCCGGCTCTGTGCTGAGCCGTTTCCAGCGACCAAGACACTTAGATCCGATCGAACGGTGTGTACAGCGTCGAAAAAGCCTAGTGATAGGAAGGGGGAACGAAGTCCCGATCGACCTCTCAGCCATCGCGAGTAGTTCTCACGGTCCTCTTCGCCGAGATCCTTCCAGGGTCGTACATCGCAACGGCTAATTGCTGCGGTTGCCTCGCGGACGCTCGATTGACCATTTTCGGTTTGAACTGCCAAGGAACTATTGAGAGGATGACTTTGGGAACGGGAAGGAGAGGTTGATTGACTTTGTGACGGCGAATGAAGCCCCCCAGCTTGCTCTGCTTCCAGCAACCGTCTCAGACCTTGGTTGGTCGTCGAATGGTTGGTGAAGCAGTCGCGAGAGGCGGGGCCAACGCTCATTTATTATGTTTCGGCGGGTGAGTGATTTCAGTATCGATATGTCAGCTAGGCTGCTCGAGCCGTGATAAGTTGCCCTCTGCGGCTGATCGCAGCATTCCATCGAAGCTATTTCGATGGATGCGAATTTGCCAATCGGAGCGACGCGATTCGGATGATTCGGCAATTGAAATTCGCACGTTGCAGCGATGTTGACGGTCGTTAGGATTCAGGCATGAATTTCCTCGCCCACGCCGCACCCTATCTGCACGAACCATGGGTCGCGATCGGTTCCTGTGTGCCTGATTGGCTCTCCGCGGTGGACCGAAAAATACGCGCCCGGAGACGCATGGCGGAGGAGTTTCTGGACTCCGGGGACGAAGTTCTCGCCTCGGTCGCAACGGGAATCTGCCACCATATCGATGATGATCGATGGTTCCATGGAAGCGAGGCATTTACCACGATGAACCTACAACTAGCTGTTGAATTGCGAGACCTCTTGCCCGGCGATCGAGGTTTTAGGCCCATGTTCGTGGGACATATTCTCATCGAGATGCTGCTCGATGCCCATCGAATTCGACGAACGCCGGAAGTTTGCGACCGGTTCTATGAGATCCTTTCGTCGGCTGATCACGAGCAAACCCAAGCCGCCGTCAACAAGATCACCGGTAGACCCACGGACAAGTTAGTGGATGTCATTCAGAGGTTCACCGAGATTGAATTTCTCAGGGACTATCTTGACGTGGAGAGGCTTTTGTTTCGCCTCAACCAGGTCATGAAGAGAGTGAAGCTTGATCCACTACCCACTCAGCTGAGCGAGTGGTTACTGAAGACGGACACCCGAGTTGGTGAGCACTACGAACGTCTACTCGCCGGCCCTCAATCGTGAATTGAAATCAACGATTGACTTGGCCACGAATCGTGACCTCGGCTACTTTCCACGCCTTCACTAAGTGCTCGGCGTATTGTTCGGGCGTCATGAGGGGTTCCTGCTCCATGCGATCTAACTCGATCAGCCAACCGTCATCGTAAGGCTCGGCATTGATCAGTGTGGGTTCATCAAGCACTTCGTCGTTGATCGTAGCTAGGGTGCCGTTCGCTGGCACATAGAGCTCGCTTTCGGCTTTCTTGCTTTCGATGGATCCAATCGATTTATCGGAACTCAAGCTGGCCCGTACATCAACGGTCCAATCAAGGAAATAGACGTCCTGAAGCAAGCGGACGGCATAAGCTGTCAGTCCAAGTCTTGAACGCCCGCCTCCGCGATCAAGGATCCACATGTGGTTCTTGCCATAAAGTCTATCTTTGGGGAACCAAGCGGTGAATTCGCCCATGGGAAATTCAAAGCCGGCATCCGAATCCGAGGATTCGCTCACGTGTAACGCACTCCCTGGTGCTCTGGTTCAAAGAACGCAGGCAACAACGAATCAACTCGAAGCAATCCTTCGGTTGTTAAACGGATTTGGTCAGGACCAATCGTTGCCAAGCCTTCCTTCACGTATCGATCCCAGACTTCAAGCCAGTCGACAAGTACATCGACACCAAACTTGTCTTGAAAGTACTTTCGATCAATGTAGCCGCGTTTTAGCAAGAGGATCATCTCTCGAATGAGCTTTTGTAACTCGGTGGGCTCGTAAGCCCGGCCAACGGGCAACTGTCCCTCATCGATATGAGCGTAGTACTTTTCCAGCTGGGCCTGGTTTTGATAATGAATGCCACTGACGTGCCCAAAGCTCGAAACGCCCGTGGCGAGAAGATCCGCGCCACGCCAAAGATTGTCCCGATAGCTGAAATTCACTTTCGCGGGATCTTTGCAAACGGTGTAGGCGCTGCTGACCGAGTATCCCGCGGTTTGAAACTCTTCGAACGCGTAGGCGACCCAGTCACGCTTGGTTTGCCAATCGGCGACGGGGCTTTCCGTCTCATTCTCCAAGATGCCCTTGCTGTAAACGGTGTTGAATGGCAATTCCATTTGATAGATGGTCACGCTCTCGGGCGACATATCGATCGCCCTGCGTATATTGTCTTTCCAATTGTCCCACGTCTCACCGACCATTCCCGCGATCAGGTCAATGTTGACGTTAGGAAAATCGGCTTTCGAAATCCACTCCCAGGCTTTGAATACTTGGCGAGACAAGTGGGCGCGTCCATTTTCTTCAAGTAACGCGTCTGAGAAATTCTCGACCCCAAGACTCAAACGGGTCACCCCGACCGTATCTCGGAGCGTTTTAACCTTTGTCTTCGAGAGTGTTCCCGGCTCGCATTCCAGAGTGACTTCTTCGGCGCCATCCCATGTGATGTGTTCACGCAGACGATCGGCCAGCTTGGTCAGCTGTTCGGGCGAAAGGTAGCTCGGTGTTCCACCGCCAAAATAGACGAAGCGAAACGGACGGTCGCCCATGACGCCCGTCTGGCTAACCATGGAGATCTCTTCGCACAGTGCATCCACGTATCGTTGAACCTCAGCGATTCGCACATCTGTGTAAACCTTGAAGTAACAGAACTTGCAACGCTTTCGACAAAACGGGATGTGCAAATAGAGTCCTAACGGCGTGGTCTCAACGGGTGGGCTCGATAACGCCTTCACCGCCGCGGGAACCGATTCTTTGTTCCATTGTCCGTAGGGTGGATAGTTAGATATGAAGTAACTGCCTACCTCGGTCTTGCTCTCAGTCGCGTCAGTCGCCATTTCTATCTCTTTGGTTGAATCTCAAATCGATGAACGATGCTGCGATCATCACTGATGTAGAGTTCG
>JBCCKZ010000389.1:0-5760 GCA_039027135.1 Planctomycetota bacterium | reverse complement strand
TTCGAGTCGATCAATGTGTGGAAGAATCAAAGTTTGTTCGGGGAACATGTCCCAATACTTTGGCGTGACATGGCAGGGAACATGCGGAAGAAAGAAGCCGCCCGCAATGAAGACCGGTTCTTTGCCATCAAGGTTTTCCAATTGCTCAACGAGGAACGAGGCAACTCGGTAATCGCCCTTGTCTTTCTCGTCGTGATCAAAAACGCCCCAGTCCATCAAGGGATGATCTCCTCCGGGCGTGGGGGGGATGAGTTTCTTGGGAGGCTTGATGCCTGGACTTCCAGGTGGACCGATGACATCAAATTCTTTGCGGCCCAGTGGATCACGTTTTCGAAAGGCTCCGCCATGAAACACCTTGCCGGCGGTGATCGTCTGGTATCCTGCGGCAGCAAAGTGTTGTGGCAGTGTCGTCAGACTTGAAAGCTCTGGTACGCCTCGAAACCAAGGCGCTAATCCATAGACGCCCGTTTGACTTGGACGTCTTGATAGCATCAACGATGTGCGAGAAGAATTGCAAAGCGGCGATTGACAATGAGCATTCGAAAATAGCACGCCGCTTTGAGCCAGGCGAGCCATCGCGGGTGTGCGAGCTTGTGGGTGTCCGCCAAGTGGTTCAACCCAATCGTTGAGATCATCCACGCAGATCATCAAGACATTGGGGCGTTTGTCTTCGGCAGAAGCTTGGTTCTTAGTGAGTGCCGCGAAAGTGATCACAGAGAGCGAAATGAAGAGCAATCGGAGCATCATATGAATCGACAAATGAGGTAGGCGTTGGGGGAAACCCAAGAAAATGCGTAGCGGGATTCGCCAGCTTTTCGACGTCATCAGGAAAGGGACTCGGATGCACGGTGGCATCCGCGACAGATCGGATCTGTGCGTTTTCCTGGCGGCATTCGGTACGCAGCGGGCCCTAGCTTAGCTTGCCAGGGATTCGAAAAGGCCCAACGATCGCAAATATTCGATAGCATCGGCAACTTCGTTGGGCGAGCTGTCGTGGCGGCCGGCTATCACTGATCCGTCGAACCCACGCTCTTCCAAAATCCCAAAGAGCATTGCAAAGTCGACAATGCCTTGCCCTAGAGGGACCGCGATGCCCCGACCCACCGAAAGATCTGTCACGCCATCGATGGCGAGTAAGCACCTTGTTCGATGCGCGATCGCTTTGGTGGACTCAATCACATCATGTCCTTCGATGACCCACTGTCCTGGATTGAGGGCAACAGCCACATAGCCGTCGCTGGTGGTTGTTAGTAGCTTGTCCAAGCAAGCACCCGAGTTTGCTCCGGTTTCAGCGGCGAAGAACGCACCAACACGAGCGCCGTAGCGACCCAGGTCGTCGACCACCTCGACGAGTGTTTGATAGCTTGAATCCTCTTCATTCTCAGGGATCTTGCCAATCGAGTTGATGACAACCGGAGCGCCAACGCGGCCCGCCAAGTGCATCATTCGCTTGGTAGCATCGACCCTTGCGTCGAGCCGATCCAGCGTCGCGTAGCCGCGTCGGCTGTGAAACCTGATGGCGGCGACCGACAATTCGAGGTCGGACAACATTTTGCGAAAGCTTCGCAGCCCGGTTTCCGACATTAAACCAGTATCGCTATTTGAACTCCCTGGTGACGCTTCGGACTGCTGGAAGAGTTTCCCATCAAGTTCCACTGATCGAACGCCCCATTCGGCGACTCTTTGCAAAGCTTGAGGTAATCGCATTGGAAAAGACCCCACTCGGACCGCCAACTTTCCTGTTTGCATCAATCAAGACTCCTCGCCAGCTCGGATGAATCGTGTAAGCATCACTTTGATCGCCGCGATCATCTTGGCAACTCCATCTGGTTACGCCCAGACGGGGCTACAGGATCAGTCGATTTCAGCTGGACAGTCCATTTCGGTTGAATCGCTGATTTCGGCAAACCAGTCCGTCTTGGCAGACCCGTCCGTTTCCGCCGAACGGTTAGCCTCGATATCAAGCCCCATGGAGCTTGATGCGGCTGCGAATCCAGAAGAGCCTTCGTGGGGATGGGAGTACCGGTTCGATTCCTCGGCCGATAAGCAAAACCCTGATTTATGGCCCGACGGATGGAAACGCACTGAGAGACGGGGCTTTCCCAAGTACATCCGGGCCGAAATCGCGCCGGTTCGCAGCGACGTTGCCGAGTTCCTAAAACCGCTCGATCAGAAGATCTCAATCGATTGGGCTGAGCACTGGAGCCCACGTCTAGTCAAACTCAGCGAATGGTTGCAGTGGTTGCCGAACCCATCCGCGGTGGTGGCATCAAAGCTATTGAAGAACCCTGGCAAGTTCCCGCCCCCCTGGATCGAGTGGGTTGTCGGAAGCCATCTTCGAATTCAGCTCGATGGGGGGCAGTTTGAAGCTCAGTCTCCGCTTCACAAGGCGAGCCCTGTCTACCAATACCGAATTGAGACACAGGTCAAGACCGAAGGACTTGAGCATGATCGTGTTACGCTGGCGATGATGTTCTTTGACGCCGATGGGCAAATCCTGTCTTCAACCAGCACACAAGACGTGCAGGGAACCCAAGATTGGATCGTGGTCGACACTCCATTGGTTACACCGCCGCCAGACACTGCGAACGTTGCCGTTCGATTAAGAGTGTTTCGTTCGCCCGATGGCTTGGAAGACTATCGAGGCACGGTCGGCTTCGGTGAGATTCAGATTCTTCAGTTGCCCAGGCTCAATATTGCCACTGACCATCCGATGGGCATTTATAGTCGTGGTGAACCCATCTCAATGATTGCTGATGTGCTTGGGCACGTTGAACGCGGAGCCGTGATTGAGTATTCCGTGCTTAATCAAGATGACCAGCTCGTCGCCAAAGGCAACAAGGCTGTTGAGATGGATGACTCCGTGGATAGCATGGCGGCTGCGAAGGTAACCTGTCCTCTCGTGTCAGCGGAGCCATTTTGGCCAACGGGTCACTATCGTTTGGCCACCAAATTGGTGTATCAGGGGCGAACACGCTTGCAAGCACAAACGACGTTTGCGGTGCTTGAACCATCGGTTGAGTTGGCCGGTTCGAGTCCGATCGGTTGGACTCTCCCGCTCGAGGCTTTGCGGTTACCACCGAGTTACTTGACCGAAGCGGTTCGAAAGTCCGGTACTTCGCATGTGAAGATACCGGTTGATGTCCTCGACAATAGCGAGCTCGCAGCCAGCCGGTACGCTCGTTTCGTTGGGTCCTTGCAGGACTCCGAGGTAGAGACGATCGGGATGTTGGTGGCTGGTGGCAAAGACCAGTTACAGAAACCATCCACCTCTCCCGTGCCCAATACGATCGGCTCCAACGACCGTCCTGGTCTGGCTCATTGGTTTCGCAACGAAGCGGATTGGGAGTTTCTGGTGGAGCCGCTAATGTCGCGGATGTCGACGAAGGTTCGGGTTTGGCAACTGGGACGCGACGAGGATTTGTCGTTCTTGGACCAACCTCGTTTACCGGCGACGATCGACATGATTCGAAAAGGACTTCAGGGGTACGGCCAATCCATCGAGGTAGCGCTTGTTTGGCCCTGGTTGGAGCCACAGTTCGACGCGCAACAGATTCGCTGGCAGGCGGAGTTCCGGACACCAAGTATTCCGCTTGATTCACGAAGTCTCGATGAGACGCTGAGGGTCAACATGGACCCGGTCGGTCCCAGCGGAAATGCGCCGGGAGCCACAACTTCGCAGTGGATCGGGTTGCACCCCACAACGAAAGGAAGCTACTCGCGTGATCAACGCATCGAAGACTGGATGAAGCGATTGATCTCGATCATTAGAAATCGAGTCGACAAAGCATTTGTTATGAAGACTAATGATCGTGAAGTGGGTTTGCTGAATCCCGACCTGCATCCCGCCGAAATGTTCCTTCCGACTCGAACCATTGCGGCAACCCTTGGCGATCTTCGTTCGGTAGGTAGTCTGTCGTTGGCCGATGGAGTCATGTCAGAGGTCTTTGCCGGGGCCGAACGATCCGCCGTTGTGCTCTATTCGCCGAGAGAAACGACGATCGTGGATTACTTTGGTGAGAAAGCTCGGGTGGTGGATTGTTGGGGAAGGGTTGAGCGATTGATGGGACGCTCGATACCAAGACCTGGGGTCGTGTCGGGGTCTGACATCATCGAACAAACGATCAAGGTTGGGCCGATTCCGATTGTGATCACGGATTGCGATCCTATTTTGCTAGCCTTTCGAATGGGGGTGGTGGTGGAGCCCGAGACACTCGAGGCAAGGCTGGGACAGCTCCAGAAATTCAAGGTGCGTTGGACGAACCCGACTCGCCAGACAATCATTGGGGCAGTCCAGGTTGATGCACCGGATAACTGGAGAATGGCGAGTCGTCGCAGGAGATGGGAAACGTTTGCTGGTGGCGATACCGAGCAAACCTATGAAATCAACCTGAATAATCTCACTCGAGTGGGCGAGGTGGAAATCCCAATTGTTTTCGACTTTGCCACGCCCAAGAAACAGACGCTCAAGATCAAACGCAAGGTCGACGTGGGGTCTTCAGATCTTTCGGTTCAGTTGCGAACACGGCTTCTGCCCGGAGGCAAGCTACGTCTGACCATGGAGATCAAGAACCGATCGGATCGACAATTGAGGCTTGAGACGATGGCTTTTGCCGCGACACGCCAGTACCAAACGCGATTTGTGACGCTCTCACCTGGAAAGACAAGGCTTGATGAGTTCCATTGGGCTCGTGGCAGCGAATTGATTGGCCAAGAAATGGCAGTTCGCATTGTCGAGCAGGATGGAAATCAAACCCTCAACTTCACCGTGGAAGCGACTCGCTAGTGCAACATATTTTAGTCACCAATGACGACGGATTCGAAGCTCCCGGATTGCTCGCGTTGAGGTCGTCGGTGCAGGCGAAGTTCCCAAATGCCCGTGTTGTACTTGTTGGTCCAGACCGTGGACGAAGCGAGTGTAGCCACGGTGTTTCAGCCGCCGGTTTTGAGATCCAAACGCATGGTGAAGATGTTTTTAGTACGAGTGGCACGCCCGCGGATTGTGTTCGTGCGGGCCTCTATTATCTGTGTCCGGATGCCAGTCTGGTGATTTCGGGCATCAATGAAGGAGCCAATCTGGGGGTCGAGGTTTGGGTAAGTGGAACGGTTGCCGCGGCGCGAGAGGCAGCGTTGGCCGGCATACCTGCGGTTGCCATTTCGCATTACCGGCATCCCACGATTCCTCGAACCTACGATCACGTTGGCGAGTGGCTCGAGATCGTTTGGGATCGGCCAGAGTTGAAAGCGATGTTCGATGCGAAAAAACTTGAACTCGGGAATCCGGCGTCACTTTGGAACATAAATCTTCCCGCGATCGATCCGCAGGGGCCGCCACCGAGCATCGAGCTGTGCCCGATCGATTCAAATCCCATTGACCGAACGGCCGCCGTGAAGGGTGATGGAACACTGAGGTGGGAGCTCGATTTTCAGGCACGTCCCCGCGATGCGGGCACTGACATCGACCTTTGCTTTGGAGGTGCGATT
This sequence comes from Planctomycetota bacterium, assembly GCA_039027135.1. Classification (GTDB taxonomy): domain Bacteria; phylum Planctomycetota; class Planctomycetia; order Pirellulales; family Pirellulaceae; genus Rubripirellula. The sequence goes on along the minus strand of JBCCKZ010000389.1, from coordinate 276 downwards.
ACGATGTCGTCGTTGAATTGGCAGCTAGCGACAAAGCCGCCTCGTTCCACCGACTAGGTGTATTGCAAGCTCTCTGCGGCAGCTTCGATTCCGCTGAGAGTGCAAGCTTGGAAAGATTGTTATTCTCAATCGCTCTTACTCTCGCGAGGTAATCTCCAATTGGGCGGAGGTGATCGTCAGCCCCGCTCGAGACGCGATATGAATCTGATTTGATCTTCGAATGAGTCCAGGGTCGACTTCGACGCGCACGGGGGCGAACAGCTCATGCATCTCGCC
>JBCCKZ010000388.1:0-5761 GCA_039027135.1 Planctomycetota bacterium | reverse complement strand
CGGAAGGCTTGGTGTCGCTGCTGGTGAAATCAATGATGTCAGCCAAGTGATTCAAGATATCGCCGATATGACAAACCTCCTGGCACTCAATGCGACTATCGAAGCGGCTCGCGCGGGTGAAGCTGGTAAGGGATTCGCAGTGGTCGCGACCGAGGTTAAAGATTTGGCGGAACAGACTTCGCAAGCCACCGAGCAGATTATCGAGCGAATTGAGGGCATCCAATCGGCTTCGTCAGAAGCCGTTGATGTCGTCGCTCGGATTGATGATGTGATTCGTAAAGTTCGTGACGAATCCGATCAAATCGCCGCAACGGTTAACGTTCAAGAAACGACAACGAGGCAGATCAATGAGCAGATTTGCCAAGCCGCTTCGGTCGGAGAAATGGTGGCATCCAACGTTTCCCAAACGGCCTTGGCTAGCCGTGAGATCGCTCGCTCGATCTCTCAAGTCGATGCAGCAGCCAAGAGCACGGCAGTTGTGGCTTCTGAAACAAGAGCAGCTGGCAGCGAATTGATGGAGCTCTCGCAAGAGCTCAACGAAGCGTTGGCTGTTTTTCAGACCGAGGACTGATCACACGAAGAACCTCTCGCGGTTCACGATCGACATTCCGACAGCCAGAGACCTACTATCTGATAGATCAGGTCTCCGGCGTGTCGGTATGAGAAAGCGTTACGATCGCCGTCGGCGAATAGCTGCCAGCCCGGTTGCTGCGGCAAGCACAGCCAGCGAGCTTGGCTCGGGTACTGCGGCAACGTTTGAGAGACGCACGTTATCGATGACCATTTCGATTGGTCCACCACCGTCGTCGGCACCTTGGTTGATCAGGATCAGTTGCGACCAAGTGCTCGAGCTGGTGAGTGTAATCGACGAAAGGTCGGCGGTGATCGTCACTATAGAGCCGTCAACCGAAACACCGCTGCTATCTTGGACTTGGGTATAACCCATCCCGTCGCCCTGGAGCACAACGATGGCTTGGGCCCAGCTTCCCCCATCGCCATTAAGGCCTGCTGGTACCGACACATCGAGTGAAAGAACGTCGTGGGAGGCAAGATCTTGAGCTAAAGGATTCCCTCCATTGAGTACGAGCATGTTGCCCCAACCACCGCCTTTGGTGATCTCGATTCCGTTCGCGCCTTCGGTTGCTCCGTATCCGACGTACGCGGTGCTTACGTTGCCGGGAACGGTCCATTCAGCGGCATAGGGTGACGACAGGTCTCCCTCGAAGGAGCCCAAGACGACGGCAGCTTGAGTGGCGGAAGGGGCGAGCAAAAGGAACGCCGCCATCGCTAGACTTCCGGCGACGAGCCGGCGTGAGGAGTGGCCCACGAAAGAGGATTTCATTGAATTCTCCGAAAGAAAAAGACAAGGCCAAGAAAACGTTTTCATGGATCGTTGTACTTGGTCTCAGTTGGAATCTGGGGATCTGTGAAAACGTTTTCACAAGCACCCGAGAATAGTGCGTCGGCGGGCAGCTTCAATCCAACAGAGAGCGATAATCGGCAGTTATTGCCAAATTTTGTAAAGAAACGCGACCTTGCGCTGGATCGGTGATGGCTTTAGAAGTCTTTTTGTGTCTTTTTTTGACTTCCGTCTGGTCGCCATCGGTCGTCGTTCAGCGGCCCCGATTGGAATTTGGTCACATTGGAAAGAAGTGAGTTCTTACGCAAGAAGTGGTATTTGGATCGGCAAGCGTATCCGTAGCCGCCCTGGGGACGGCGAGCTAAGCTCCAAACACACTGACTACCTGCAAGACGACAGAGCATTGGCAAAGAAGACTACGATTCGAGAGATTGCCTCCAAGGCACGAGTCAGCATGAGCACGGTGTCCCGAGTGCTCAACGGGAATTCGTTTGTCGAGGAATCTAAGAAGCAGGCAGTCAAAGAGGCCGTCGATGCGCTGAATTACTCTCCCAATGCCGTCGCTAGAAGCCTTGTCAAAGGGCAAACCTATACGATTGGCGTGGTCTCAAATGATCTTGGAAGTCCCTTCAATGGCAAGATCACTCAGGGGATCGCAATGGGACTACAGGCGACGAAGTACAGTCCTGTGATAGTTGACGCTCTTTGGAGTAAAGAGATGTCCACCGCGGCGGTCGAAAGCTTGGTAGCGCGAAGCGTCGACGCATTGATATTCGTCGGTGGTGACATACCTGTTGAAGAGCTCGATCAACTGAGAAAGAAAAAGCCAACCTTGGTGATCGCCCGAGAGCTACCCGAATGGTCGTCCGACAACTATTTCATTGATAATTTTGCCGGCGCGTACTCTGCGGCTCAGTACCTCATCAAGGCAGGGCATCGCGAGATTGCGTTTGTTTCTGGAATCGAAGGGCGATTGGATTCGAAGAGAAGGTTTGAGGGATTCAACCAAGCATTAGAGGAACATCAGATCACATTTCGAGAAGAGCTTTACGTCTCATCGGACTTCACGGCTCCTTCAGCCGTCGCCGCGGCGGAGACGCTGCTTGAACGACAGTCGGACTTTTCAGCGGTCTTCTGTTGTAACGATCAGACTGCCTTTGGGCTTCGAAAAGTCTTCAGCGATCGAGGTCTTCGAGTCCCCGAAGAGGTATCAATTGTTGGTTTCGATGACGATCCGCTCTCGGCTTATATGTCTCCGCCTCTGACCACCGTACGTCAGCCTGTCAAGTTCCTGGGACGTGAGGCCGCAAAGGCCGTGGTCAACTTACTCAGTGGCGAACCAGTGGATTCGCAAGTGTTTAAACCGGAACTGATCATACGTGAATCAGTTACAAAGTTAGACACCACGTAGTGTTGAGTCTCACGATGCAAGAGGCTTTCAAGTCGCAATGATCCTGGGTTGGCCTAGGCTTGACGATCCCTTCGACTTGCGAGCTCCTTTTCCACCTGGGCCAGAGTTTCTTTGTTGAGACCGTAGAAGCACATCAAAAAGCACGCGATGAAGATAACCGCCGCCGGGATCACACTCATCATGTAGGTGATAAATTGGATCGCTTTCTCCGGCTGAGGCTGCGCCACTCCGTTCATAGGGGCAAGGAACCCACCAACAGCCAACAGCCACCCGGGGATCGCTGAGCCCATCGCACCACCGAGCTTGCAAAAGAAACCCGTGGTTGCGAATACAAGGCCCGTAGCACGTCGATGATTGAGCCATTCGGAATAATCGATGGCGTCAGCAACCATCGTCCACAAAAGGATTGCGGTCGGACCCGAGACAAAACCTCCCAAGCATCGCAGGACGTAGATCGCTAGCCACTGATCGGGTCGAACCAAGACGAAAGAAAGCAACGTGAGTGCATTTAGAAAGAGCACCGCAATCATCAGTCTCTTATTGCCGATCAACCGGACGAGTGGTTTCGCCAGGAAGACGCTGGCCATCGCGCTAGCTGTCCCCATAGCGAGGAACAAGCCGAAGTCGCTAAAGTCGAGCACAATCTCGAAGGCTCTCAGATTGAATTTGTAGCTGGCTTGAAAATCGGAAACGTAAATGAAGTAGTAGGCGGTTGCGCTACCTCTGATCCAGCCAGCCAAGATCTGGAGCTGGCCTACAAAAAGTAGGATGATCCAAGGGCGATTGCTCCAAAGGTCTGTAAGGTCACTGAGCAGCGAAGAGCTTTTGGGTCTCTCGACTCGTATTCGTTCTTGTGTTGAGAAGGCTGTGATGAGAAGGAGGCACGCGGCAATGCTCGCGTAACAAACGGCTGTCCAAAAGAAACCGGTTTGGGGATTGGCCACCACCGATTCGATTCCGTCTACGGTCTCGATTTCCTTGACGCCGCCAAAGTGTTTGACCAAAGGATTGGTGCACAATTGAACCGCTACACCGCCGAGGTATGCGAATAACATCCGGATCGAAGAGACGGAAGTTCGCTCCAGTGGAGTTCGCGTTAGCACACCGAGTAGAGCCGCATAGGGGATGTTCACTGACGTGTACGCCATGAAGACCATTGTGTAAGTCACGTACGCGTAGACAAGCTTCTGTCGATCAGGCAGGTCAGGCGTGTAGAACGTTAAAGCACCAATGATCGCGAAAGGAATCGCCATCCAGATAAGGTAGGGCCGGAAACTTCCCCAGGTCGTGCGAGTTCGATCGGCGAGCATGCCAATCAATGGATCGTTGAACGCATCCCAGATCTTGGTGACCAAGAACATGGTGCCGGCCGAAGCGGCTGATATTCCGAAAACATCTGTGTAGAAGAACAGCTGAAAGTTCTCAAACAGCTTCCAAAATAAATTGCACGCGGTATCACCAACGCCGTAGGCAATTTTCTCTGAAAGCGGTAACGAGTCGTCTTGCTCGATAGTCGCCAAATCTTCAGACGTTTGCTGATTCGGATTCATTCGTCTGCTGCGATGCCGAAGCGGCCGGTTTGGATCTCAAAAGCGTATCAAATGCGACGTTTAAGCCTCAACATGACCCGTTGAAAGCAGCGATTGCCGAAGTACGCTTTGGGAAATTTAATTGATCACCTTTTCAGTCCCGACACTTCGATCAGTTCGGGCTTACGACAACGATGAACGATCTTGACACTATGGTTCAGGACATAGCTGAATCAACCGGGCGAGTTTTACCCACTGAAGCTGAAGCGAAGTCGGAGAAGAAGATCACCAAGAGCCAGCGTATCCGTGACTATTTCGAGGATAATCCGGAGATTCGCAATAAGGATGTGGTTGCAGCCTTGGGCCATTTTGGTGTCACCGCAGCTGACGTGGCGAACGTGAAGGCGGCGGTCAAACGAAAAACCGCCAAAAAGCAGTCTCAGGTTAAAAGAGTCTCTCAACCCCCGCAAAACGGCACTCCGCAAAGCACTACCACTCCGTTTTCGGAAGAAGACGATAGCGTCGCCATCGGTTTGGACGTTCTGGAGATGGGGATCGAGTTTGTCAAGAAATCGGGCGGCATCAGCGAGGCGATGTACGTTCTGAATGTGATCAAGCGGATTCGGTCAATCTAGTCGTTGGAGCTCATTTCGCCCCTCGTTGGGCAGGCGTTCTAGCGAAGCTGAGATCAGAGAATGCCATACTCCTCGACGAATCTAAATGGCGTTGATCTTGATCCGCCAAGCGACGCCGAACCATGCTCGATTAGGGGGCGTAGAGACTGGCTGATGTACATCTAAAGTTCTCCTCAAATTGCGACGTATTGCCTTGGTCAGCGGCATCGGAATTCCTACCGCCCTCGTAGTTGGGGCCATTTCAAAGTGGTTTCCGTCATTTGCCACTCCCATCTGGATCATCGGGCTTGGCCTGCTGATTGGTTTGGTGATCACGGCTGCTTACTTAGGGATTTTGAGCCTGCTTTCATTTGTCCCAGCACTGGGGCGTTTTGCTGATGTGCGATCGAGGGCAATCGTTGCGTCCCTCATCATTGGTCTTGTCGCCGGGCTGATGCTCTGTGGCACGTACGTGCCAATCGTCGAGGACCAGCAGTTCGCGCCGATGCTCTACCTGCCGCTGATGACCATCGGGGCACTATTTGGTTTTTCTACGGTCTTTGGGCTCTGGCACCGCACTCGCAGCGAGTTGTGGGAGTTCTTGAGCGAAGGCGTTGTTCCGTATCTTCTCAGTTGTGCTGCGGTATTGATTGGTTTTGGCTTGCTGGCGACGGTCTTTGTAAAAGACCCCGGCAATTTCTTCGAGAGCTTGACCGCCGTTCGCTTGATCGGTGATGGAACCGACACGATTCGGTTCACTATCGAGGGAACCGATGTCGAAGATCCTGATCTTGCTCCGTTTGTGCCTGCTGAGCAGCCTTACGAACTGAGCAACCTTGCTGCCGTT
>JBCCKZ010000387.1:0-5766 GCA_039027135.1 Planctomycetota bacterium | reverse complement strand
TCAGCAGCTGGTTGCCCCGATATCATGAGCCGCACGGGGGAGCGGAGCGACGCCTCGGGTACAGTGATTCCCAAGGCTTGTTACCCGAGCAGTCGCACGCTCCTGCTTCGGCTCATTGGCTGGGTGCCTCGATGTTCATGAGCCGCACGGGGGAGCGGAGCGACGCCTCGGGTACAGTGATTCCCAAGGCTTGTTACCCAAGCAGTCGCACGCTCCTGCTTCGGCTCATTGGCTGGTTGCCTAGATGTTCATGAGCCGCATGGGGGAGCAACGCGACGCCTCGGGCACCATATCGCTAGCATCTCACCAAACGAGGCCTTCTATTTGTTTTCTTAGCTTTGGTGGCTTGCCTCAACGGAATAAAAAGTGTACATATGTGCATATCTATTGGTTTTGGTTTAGTCCGATGTCGAAAGCACAACCCACTGGCTATTTCATTACTTGGACCGTTTACGGGACTCATTTGCCAGGAGATGGTCCTAATTGGCGGCATCGAAAGCAGGGTCAGAAGCTGCCCGCTCCTCTGCTACGCGATTGGACTGCCGACCGCCTAAAACACGATGTCGAGCTACTAGAAGCTCACATGCGTTTGGTTACTCAGGCTGCGATCGAACACAGATGTAAAGTGAAGAACTGGAAGCTTTGGTCTGCGTATGTTGGCTGCAATCATGTCCATGTTGTCGTGTCGGCATCCAGCAAGAGGCCAGAAACGGTGCGAGATCAGCTAAAATCAGCTAGCACTGAGATGCTTCGAATCAGGTTCCCATCGTGGCGTGGTCGACCCGTTTGGACACGATGCGGAGATGTCGAATTCCTCTGCGATGAAGATGCGATTGCAGCAGCCGTTCAATATGTGGAATGGGCGCAGACGCATAAGGATCGAGAAATAGACGCTGCATTATGAGCCGCATGGGGGAGCGGAGCGACGCCTCGGGTGCTGTAATTTTCGAGGCGTGTTACCCGAGCAGTCGCACGCTCCTGATTCGGCTCATTGGCTGGGTGCCTGGGTGATCATGAGCCGCATGGGGGAGCGGAGCGACGCCTCGGGTGTTGTGGTTTCCGGTTCGTTGAACCCGAGCAGTCGCACGCTCCTGCTTCGGCTCAGGTGTCCAGCGGTTTCTGGCAGCACATGGAAAAAACTTCTTGAGGCTTGTCCCCTCTTGGTTGGCGGTCCCGCTTGGAAGGGTGTTATCGCGGCGAACCACGCCGACTTCAAAACCCCCTGAAAAACCAAGAACTGGAACCCGAGTCATGAAACGCTTCATCCTTTCGACCGTCTGCCTTGTCGCCCTGGCCGCTCTGAGCATCACCGAAGCCTCGGCTCAGGTCACCAGCAGCAGCTTCTCGAGCGGCGGGGTGGCCCGCTCCTCGGCCTCGGGCAACGGCAACGTCCGAATCAATGCCACCGCTGCAGCGTCCAACGGCGGCTACGCCAACGCCCGAATGACCGGTTCAGGTCGCTTCGGTGGCCGAGCCACCGGCAACGCGATTGCCGCTAGCAACGGCGGCGTGGCGATCGCTCGTGGCAACAGCCAAGCCCGTGGCTGGAACGCCCGCAGTCACAACGACTCGATTGCAGCGACCAACAACGGTGTAGCGATCTCCAACGGTTCAGCCCGAGCATTCGGTAACGCCAGCTCACGCAACATGTCAGGCTCCTTCAGCAGCGGTGGCGTGGCGATCTCCAATGGTTCAGCCACCTCACGAGGCTACTTTGGTGGGCGAGGGGTGGCCCGCAACAGCTCGATCAGTGCGGTCAGCGGCGGCGTGGGCATCTCCAACGGTTCTGCCAATGCAACGGGCGTCTTCGGTGGCACGGCGATCAGCCGCAGCGGAGCCTACAGCGTGGGCAGCGGTGGAGTGATCATCTCGGGAGCTCACTCCAACAGCGGGGCGACGTTCGGCGGTTTCAGCAGCAGCAACGCGTTCCACTTTGGCAACTGATTTTGAATCTCAATCGGCAAGGCATCTGATCCCCCGTTGGGCTAGGCCCAACGGGGGATGCTTTCGTTATGCATGAGCCGCACGGGGGAGCGGAGCGACGCCTCGGGTGCTGTGATTCCCAAGGCTTGTTACCCGAGCAGTCGCACGCTCCTGCTTCGGCTCATTGGCTGGGTGCCTAGGTGTTCATGAGCCGCACGGGGGAGCAACGCGACTCCTCGGGTACTCTGCGTTGTGGACTAGTACTGACTGGTCGCGGAGGCGCGATAGGTCATTGTTTGTTTGTCACTTTGATGTCGCGAATTCTTGATCACCGACCGCAGGAACAAGGTAGCGCCGAGCATACTTTGGTCCCTTGCTGATACGGTGGGCCAAGAAAATCAATCTCTTGATCATAGACGTCAGTCGGATTGTTCGATGCTTAGAAGCTGGAACGGGTGCCGATCTTGAGGCGTTGGAAAAAGGCCTTGCACCCTCGGTTTGACTAGATTCTTGGAAACATAGAAGTAAAACGGTATCACCGGTAAGTTTTCGATAAAAATCGCTTCAGCCTCGGCAAGTGCACGCATGCGGGCTTCGGGATCACCACCGAGCCTCTTCGCCTTTTCCATGAGCGCGTCGTATTCCTCGTTCGCCCAACCGGTGCTGTTGTTCTGGTTGGTGCTTATCCAGAGATCCAGGAATGTCGTTGGGTCTGCGTAGTCTCCCACCCATCCTGCTCGAGCGATGTCGTAATCAAGTTGATCAACTTTGTCCAAGTAGCTGCCCCACTCCATGTTCTGAATATCAACACGGATTCCAAGACGATTAAGAAGCTGTTGTTGGACTACTTCCGCGATCGCACGATGCATGTCTTGTGTGTTGTAAAGGATGATTTGCTTTGGAAAGCCCTGGCCGTTGGGAAAGCCCGCCTCGGCTAGAAGCCGTTTCGCTTCTTCTAAGTTCGCTTCAAAACCCGGCGGTGATTCATAGCCCGGCATTCCAGGAGGAACGATGTTGTAGGCTGGTAGCTGTCCCGCTTTAGCGATCTTGTCGATGATTTGTTTTCGATCGATAGCCATCGCAATCGCCCGACGGACCCTGGGGTCATCAAAGGGCTCACGAAGCGTATTGATTCGATAGAAATACACAATGAATACTGGTGCACTCGTAAAGTCGTCGCGTTGCTTGAGTTCTTCCAGCAAGAGCGACGGAGGATCGTATACCCAATCGAGTTGACCCGTTTCGTACATGTTCAGCGCCGTGTTTTGTGAATCGGCGCTCACGGCATCGATGGTTTCAATGGAGACGTTGTCGCGATCATAAAACTGTGGGTTCTTTACTAGTCGCACTCGGTCACGCAGCAGTCGCTCACCGACGGTGTAAGGACCGCAACAGGCAATGTTTTCTGGCTTCGTCCAGAGCGGGCTGCCGTGCTCTTCAATGATATGTCGAGGCACGATAAAGGTCGGGTAGTACGCGAGCACCTGAGGGAAGTAGGGCACAGGTTGTTTGAGCGTTACGATCAGCGTGTGCGGATCTGGAATGCGAATGGCATCAAGCTGATCGAAGGCCACAAGCACATGGTGACAAGCTTCGGTCTTTGCCGTAGCAATGCTCGATTCACGCGGTAGCTGGCAAAACTCTCGTATCTCAGTGGATTGATCCCACAGCGGCTTGCCACCCGCGTTCGTCGAGCAGGTATCAACTTCGTAAACCCATCGCTCCTTCCATTCCGCTAGTTTGCGTTCCTTTTCGTCCGCATCAACTTCAGGTGCAAACTTGGGTTCAGGTGGTTTGGCAATCTTCTTGATCGTTCCATAAACGATTGTGCCACGAGGCCAATTCTGAATATCCCCATCGCCATCGGGTTCATCACGGGGGCGATCCCATAGTTCGACTTCGACTTGATCGCCAACTGCAACCAAGCTTTCGTTGTAAGCTCTTGCATGAGGCAGGTCATGTAATTGCATTGCGTACTGGCAAAGCGTCTCCGGATGAAGCATCCGTGTCCATGAGAACCGGAAGTCCTCAGCGGTTATCGGCGTTCCATCAGACCATTTCGCGTCCTCGCGTATTTTGAATGTGTATTCAAGCCCGTCGTCACTGACGGTGAACGACTCAGCAAGTGCCGGGGCCGCATCCATTGAGTGGACACCCGTGTCTGGGTCCACCTCTCCGGTGGGTAGCGATTGCAATAGCCCGGAAAATACGTTGAAGATGATCCGGCTTTCAGGTTGGCCCGTTGCTCTGTGAGGATCGAGCGTCTTTGGGTCCGTTCCGTTCTGAAACGAGAATTCCGCCGGTGCGATAGCCTCAAAGCGGGCGGCCCAAATGAGCATTCCGATGGCGAAAAAGCCGGCGAATGCAAAACAGGCTCGACGAATTTCAAGCGACATGAGGTTCCTTGCGAATCAATGGTTGAATCCGGTCACAGTTTAGCGGAGCCGACGAGAACACCCATAGCTGAACAATTCTGTGTTGCCGCAGTGGATGTGGTGGTTGTATAGGACGAGGTTAACAGCCGGATGAGCTGTCCCTTGGCGCGATTGCTGCATTTGGACGATGGCTCGCACTACAACTAAACGATAAAGCAATCGCTGGAGTCATTTACTTTTGTCGCTGGGATTAGCCCTTTCCGGTGGTGGTGTTCGTGCCAGCGTTTTTCATCTTGGAGTGCTGGGACGGCTGGCGGCTTGTCGGCGTTTGGGCGAAGTCTCCGCGATCTCATCCGTCTCCGGCGGCTCGCTAGCAGTGGCACTTTTGTTGACTCGTAATCGCTTCCGCTGGCCAAACGACCAAGACTATTTGGATCGTATCGTGCCCGCGATCCACGACACGCTGACGACGACGGATTTGCAAGCGTGCTACGTTCGTCGGTCATTAACGAGAATCTGGTTATTGCCTTGGGGACATTTTGCTCGCGGTCGAGCTTCGATCTTGGGAAGCGTGCTTCGTCGGCATTGGAACATTCAGGGCAAGCTCAGCGATTTGCCTGAATGGCCCCGAATCACTATTAACGCAACCTGCTACCAAACCGGCAAGAATTGGCGTTTCGAGCGTGATGCCATGGGTGATTACGTGACTCGCTATGTTCGATTCCCCAACTTCGATTTTTCACATGCATTGGCGGCGTCGGCTGCGGTCCCTGGTTTGATTGGCCCGCTCACCTTGGATACTCGGCGGTACCGCTGGAGCGAATTCCATGATCGAGACCAGTCGTTTACACCGGAGTTTCGACGATTGCAGCTTTGGGATGGAGGAGTTTATGACAATCTTGGAACTGAGTCACTCTTCAAGCCGTCAAGAGGCTTCGCTGCAGGCGTTGAGAAGCTGATCGTGAGTGATGCTTCAAAGCCACTAGAACGAATCGCGCGTTCACGGGGATGGAGGCCCGGCTACGTTCAATCCTCACTTCGTTTGGTGGATGTTGCGACTGATCAAGTTCGGTCGATTCGTGGGCGGATGTTGATTGACTACTTTCGCCAGCATCCTGGATGTGGGGCGTATTTGCGAATGGGTGTCAAAGCGCCCGCTGAACAAAGGCATCTGAGAGGCACGACTGCACCTGTGCTCCGGGGTGAGGAGGTTTCTCAGGCGGCCGGACATGAAACAACGCTGCGAAGACTAACAAGTCGTCAATTCAGCCAGCTGTTTCGACATGGGTATGAAGTTGCCGAGGTAACCCTGAGTAAACGCTGCCCGGCGGTGTTGCGTTTGGTGGCTTGAAATTGGTTTTTAATCAGGGAGCCGCACGGGGGAGCAACGCGACGCCTCGGGTGTTGTGGTTTCCGGTTCGTTGAACCCGAGCAGTCGCACGCTCCTGCTTCGGCTCAGGTGTCCAGC
>JBCCKZ010000386.1:0-5789 GCA_039027135.1 Planctomycetota bacterium | reverse complement strand
TTTGCTTCTCTCGCTTTCGCGATTGGTTCAGCCGAGGAGCAACGCCCCAATGTCATTTTCATCTTTGTTGATGATCAAGGATATTACGACTTGGGATGTTACGGCGCAACCGAAGTGGAAACGCCGCGTATCGATGCGATGGCGGCTGAAGGCACTCGTCTGACCGACTACTACGCCGCCGCTCCTATCTGCAGTCCGTCTCGTGCCGGACTTTTAACGGGCTGCTATCCGCGTCGCGTTGGCAATCACATTTGGGTCCATCGCGCCGACTCGCAATACGGCATCCATCCTAATGAATTGACGATGGCCGAATTGTTTCAGAGGCAAGGTTACGCGACCGCCTGCATTGGAAAGTGGCACCTAGGTTTCTCTAGTCCCCTGCTGCCGCGCGACCAAGGGTTCGACCACTACTTTGGATTGCTGCATAACCTGGACCCGGTTGAAGTGGTTTACTTCGACGATCAAGGTGGTGTTCCATTGATGCGAAACGACGACATCGTCAAGCGTCCGGCTGACCCATCAGAACTTACCAAGCTGTATACCGACGAAGCAATCGGCTTCATAGAAGAGCACTCGGATGAGCCATTCTTTTTGTATCTTCCGCACACGATGCTGCACAATCCGCTGGGCGTGAGCGAGCCTTTCAAAGGAGTTTCGCAGTGGGGTGAGTATGGCGACGCAATCGCCGAAATGGATCACAACGTCGGACGCATCGTCGATGCGTTGAAAGACCAAGGTATCCAGGACAACACCATCGTTGTTTACGCCTCGGACAACGGTCGGGGACCTGGTCGCACGCCCGATCAAAAGATACGTGGAAGAAAACTCTCAACTTACGAAGGGGGCATTCGAGTTCCTGCAATCATCTGGGGACCGGGTGTTGGATTGCAAACGGGACAAGAATCGTCAGCTGTGATCCGTGCGATGGATTGGTACCCCACTTTGGCGACATTGGCTGGCATCAAAGTACCGGAAGGACATGTCATCGATGGGCGCGACATCACTCCATTGCTAAGGGGAGAAACACCCAACGTACCAGCCCCAGGCTTGAACAAGTCACTCAATGCGAAGGTGCCCCTGCGTCGGCATTGGGAACCGGATGGCGAGTGGAAGTCGATTATCAAAAGACATGAATACAACGATGCGTTTTTTTACCATGGCAGCCAAGGCGCTCTTTCGGCCGTTCGTTGGCGTCAATGGAAGTTGTATTTGAATCCGAGTCTTGAACTCTACAACCTGGTAGACGATCCCGGTGAATCGAAGCTGATACGTAACGGAGAGATCGCTCGAAAGCTACGCGGGATGGCGGTTCTTTTTCAAGAAGAGATGCGACAAGATTCGCGTCCCGCTGGCGTGGCGACTTCGCCGCGACAACATGATGGGCGTACAGTCATTCCTCAAGCCATGCTTGATCAGCTGAACGAGAGAATCGATGTCACCTACGCACGTCACGGAGATCACACGCTTGGGATGGATATCTATCGCCCCAACGATGAGTGGGGCAAGCTGCCCGCGGTCGTCTGTATTCACGGCGGCGGCTGGGCAAAGGGGAGCAAAGTCAATAACCGTAACGTTGCCCAAGCGATCGCCGCAAATGGTTTCGTTGCCGCTACGATTTCTTATCGCCTAAGTGGAGAAGCCAAGTTTCCCGCTCAGATCCACGATTGCAAAACGGCCGTTCGATTTCTGCGTGCTCATGCTGATGAACTGGGTATTGATCCAGAAAGGATCGGCGCGATTGGACATTCCGCCGGAGGTCATTTGGCCGCTCTCTTAGCCACGTCAGCTGGCGTCGAAGAACTTGAGGGTGACGGCGGGTACCAAGATTTCAGTAGCGCCGTTCAGGCGGTAATTCCCATGGGAGCCCAGACAGATTTACTTTCCAAACGAACGGCTGAAATTTCTGCTGACGCGTCACGAGGAAGAATTTGGCGACAGTTCCTAGGCGGGTCGCAAGCTGATGTACCCAAAACCTATCGACTCGCTTCCCCCATCGAACATCTTGACTCCAGTGATCCACCAGCTTGGTTCATCACGGGTGGAAACGACAACCCGAGCACACGTGCTGACGCCTTTCGCAATCAGATGAAACAACAGGGTACTTCTATTGGGCTGACAGTCATCGGCGACGCACCCCATGCGTTCAACGTAAAGCAGATCTGGTTTGATGAAATGCTTAACAACGCAGTTCCGTTCTTAGAACGCGAACTGAAATAGGAACCGAAGAATGGTTCAATTCCAATCATTTCTTAGATACTCATTCAATCAACCTCGATCTTCACAAGACTTAATGAAAACCATTTCGAAGCCCCTTATCGAAACGCTTCTTCCTCTACTGCTCCTAGCTTGTTGCACCTGCAATGAAGCTTTTGCTGCCGATCGTCAACCAAATGTGTTGTTCCTCGCCGTCGACGACATGAATGATTGGATTGGCTGTTTAGAAAACACTCCTCAAGCACTAACGCCAAACATCGATCGGCTGGCATCACGCGGCCTGTGCTTTACAAACGCTCATACAGCAGGTGTGTTCTGTGCTCCCAGCCGAGCAGCGATCTTCTCTGGTCAATACGCTTCGACGACCGGCTGCTACGAAACGCCGTACTACTTCGTCTCGAAACCCAGTATCGAGCCATTGCAGCTTAGTTTTTCCAAAGCTGGCTACATGACGATGGGAGCAGGCAAACTCTTTCATCATCCAGCGGGAGCCATTGATCAGCGAGGTTGGACCAACTTCTTTCTTCGAAACCAAATTCAGCGTGAAAGTGGTTGGCCGTTGGAGTCATGGAGCGAGGAAACACCTGTGCCACAGCCATTCCCCGCCAGCGTTTACAACCGCGGCACGAGGTTCAAAGCCGGATTGTTTCTCGAATGGGCTGGAATTCCAAACGAACAAGAAGAAGAGATCGCCGATACGATTCGAGCCAACTGGGCCGCCCAGCAAGTACAAAAAGAATACGATCAACCATTCTTCCTTGCTTGCGGGCTCTACGCACCTCACTATCCAAACTACTGCCCGAAGAAATACTTTGAGTTGTATGATCGAGACAGTATCGAACTACCGCCTATTCGCGAAGACGATCTCGAAGATCTGCCGCCTAACATTCGCAAGCAGCGCACCAATCGCAAACGCCAACACTATGAAAAACTTGTCGCGATGGAGGCGTACAAAGATGCGATCCACGGATACCTGGCGTGCGTGAGTTACGCCGATGCCATGTTAGGACGCATCCTGGATGCCTTGGAAGCGAGTCCAAATGCTGACAACACCATTGTCGTTCTGTGGAGTGATCACGGTTATCACTTGGGTGAGAAAGGACAGTGGGGAAAGCATACGCTTTGGGAGCGAACTTCGAACGTGCCGTTCATATGGGCTGGTCCAAGGGTTGCAAAGAATTCAAGGACAGACGTGACGGTAAGCTTGATTGACATGTACCCCACGTTTGTCGAAGTGTGTGGATTGCCCGCTCCGAAACAGAGACTCGAGGGAACCTCACTTGCATCGACGCTGCGAGATCCAGACACCGCGAGTGACCGCAATGTCTTTTTGCCCTACATGCGACCTGGCGAGTTCGCCGTGATCAATCGTGACTGGCGGTACATCAGCTATGGAAAGAACGGGGAAGAGCTCTATGACCTGCAAAGCGACCCCAATGAATGGGAAAACTTAGCGGCTCGAGATAAGTTCAACGACATCAAGGAAGAGCTCGCACGGTCGGCTCCCAAGACTTTCGCGGAGCCAGAATCGAAACTCAACGCCCGTCGAGATCTGGTGGTCAATGGCGAAAAATTTCACTGGGAAAAAGGGCAGGGCAACTACAAGGCCATCCCAAAGTATCGACCGTACACATCGGCTGACAAAAAATGACTGAATCAGATCACGTCTGCGAATTCACCTGACTAACTACCAAGATTAGAACGAGACTCTACACGAATGAGGCAATTAGCTACCCAAAGAGTTGCTTTTCTTACCCTGGCACTGCTTGTCGCGCCGTCAGACGCAGACGAATCGTCGCTGCGCGGCCAGTCTCATGAAACGCTCAATGGGAAAGTGATGGTTGGCTACCAAGGATGGTTCAACTGCGAGGGCGACGGAATGGATCTAGGTTGGACGCACTGGACGCGAAATCGCAAGCGGATGCTCGCCCCAGGAAATGTCACTGTTGATCTGTGGCCGGACATGACCGAGCTGGATGACGATGAAAAGTTCGAAACCGGATTTACACACGCCGACGGCCGCAATGCAGAGGTCTTTAGTAGCGCGAACCGTAAGACAGTCCTTCGACATTTTCGATGGATGAAGGAATACGGCATCGATGGTGCCTTCCTGCAAAGATTCGCCAATGGCCTGCGTCGAGGGAGTCAAAAGCGACACAAAGATACTGTGCTTCGTCACGTCCGCGAAGGAGCCGAAGCTTCAGGACGTTCTTTCGCGGTCATGTACGATCTTTCCGGCCTACCCAAAGGTGGTTGCCAAATCGTACGCGACGATTGGTTGGAACTCCGTGAAGGTGGCTTGACGGACGATCGCGCCTACCAAAAACACAACGGTAAACCTGTCGTTTCTATTTGGGGTGTTGGTTTTAACGACGGAACAAAGCCGCGAGAATACACTCTCGCTGAGTGTCGTGACCTGATTGATTTCCTCAGGTCGAATGGCTGTGCCGTCATGCTTGGAATTCCAACAGGATGGCGCGAACAAAATCGCGATGCAACGAGCGATCCTCAGCTCCATGAGATTCTCAAATTGGCGGATATTTTGAGTCCTTGGACGGTTGGCCGATATCGAGATCATCGGGGCGTCGCAAGGCATGCAAAGAAGTACTGGCTACCCGACCAAGGCTGGTGTGACGAGCACCAAATCGATTATCTGCCTGTCGTTTTTCCAGGGTTCAGTTGGCACAACCTGAAAGGAGACCAGCTCGGATCGATACCTCGAGCGAAGGGAGAGTTCCTACGTTCGCAAATCAACTCGGTGATCCAGTCAGGATGCACCATGCTTTACGTTGCGATGTTTGATGAGGTCGACGAAGGCACGGCTATCTTCAAGTGCACCAACGAACCTCCCGCCGGTGAGAATGCAAACTTTCTTACCTATGAAGATCTACCGAGTGACCATTACCTCACAATTACCGGCCAAGCAGCGCAATCATTGCGTGATCAACTCAACAAGAAGACCAACCGATGAAGTTCATTTCGAATCGCTTCTCAATGGCTTACTACGCTGTCGCGTTAATGGGAGCCCTTCTGCAAGCTCCGCGAAGCCACGCCGAAAGACCGAATGTCTTGTTCATCGTGTGTGATGACTTAAATACGCACGTTTCGACATCAGGTTATCCTCACATCAGCACCCCAGCTTTTGACAAGCTGGCCGCAAGTGGAATGACCTTCCGCCGAGCCTATTGTCAGTATCCCGTTTGCGGACCATCACGCGCATCGTTTCTACACGGGCTATACCCGCAATCCACAGGCGTTCTGGACAACAAGTCTGATATCCGCCAAGTGCGTCCTGGCACGGTTTCGATGCCACAATGCTTCAAGGAAGCGGGCTATTGGACGGGGGCAGTGGGAAAGGTCTTCCACAATACAAAAGTCGATCCGGGGGATGTGACCTGGGATGAGTTGCAACGTTTTGAGAATGAGGAAATGCCCCTAGTCACTCCCATTCGGAAGAAGTTTGAATCAGAGAATGGCAAAGTCACTTCCGGCAAGGCGAGAAAACAATGGCGTGAGTTCTATCCCACGATCGCAACGCAAACACGTGGCCAGCAACCTGGATACGGCGCCAGTGG
>JBCCKZ010000385.1:0-5807 GCA_039027135.1 Planctomycetota bacterium | reverse complement strand
ACGAAAGTGATCGCCGTCGATGGAATCGACTTGAGTATGTCTTCAGGAGATGTGGTGGCGATTGTTGGAGCTTCCGGATCTGGAAAGACAACGCTGATGCATCTTTTGGGTGGATTGGAAAGGTCCGACAGTGGAAGTGTGTCGGTCGCGGGCCACGACTTGTGTTCGGTTTCCGATGCCCAACTAACGCGACTCCGATTGCAACACATTGGTGTCGTATTTCAAAACTACAACCTGATGCCAACGCTTTCGGCAGTCGACAACGTTGCCTTGCCACTCCTCTTGGCGGGCACCGCAAAAAAGGTCGCCCGGGAACATGCAAAGCAGCGGCTGGATGAAGTAGGATTGTCCGATCGTTTCAAACACCAACCCGCGCAGCTTTCTGGTGGTGAACAACAGAGAATTGCGTTAGCACGTTCAATGGTGAATGATCCGGAAATCGTCTTGGCGGATGAGCCGACCGGAAGTCTCGACCGACAGAATTCCATCGTCGTGATCGAACTGCTACGCCGGGTCGTCGCTTCACAGAATCGAGCTGTAGCGGTTGTGACCCACGACCCGTTGGTGGCAGCCCGTGCGGATCGTGTGCTCGTCATGTCCGATGGGGTGATTGCAGATCAGTTTTGTGCCGGAGATGTTGGTTCCGTCGACGAATTAAACAACCGGGTGCTGCAGGCTGGCAGCTTGTCGGCGAACTAAAATAGTGCCGTCTCGGCGGTTTCTTAACCTCTATTTTTCTTGCAATGGATCGTAGGTAACGGTGAGCACGAGACCTTTCGAAGTAACGAATGTCCACAAGACGTTTTCCATGAGCGAGCGTCCTGTTTATGCCCTCCGAGGCGTATCACTTTCGGGGAACCAAGGTGAGTTTCTGGCGATCATGGGCGCGTCAGGGTCGGGCAAGAGCACTCTGTTGCACGCCATCGCAGGATTGACCGACGTCGATGAAGGGACGGTCCAGGTTAACGGACAAGATCTATCGGTATTGTCAGACGCAAAACTGACTCGGTTCCGCAGGCAGAACATTGGGTTGGTTTTCCAAGCCTTCAACTTGATACCCACGCTGACCGCGGAAGACAACATTCGCTTGCCTATGTTGTCTCAGAAGGGATCGGCCGGGAATACGCAACAATGGTTGAATGATCTCGGTCTCACTGATCGGGCTCAACATAAGCCGGACGAGTTATCCGGAGGAGAACAGCAGCGCGTTGCGATTGCCCGAGCATTGATTTGTGATCCAGCCATTTTGTTGCTTGATGAACCGACTGGGAGTCTTGATTCGGTGGCGGGTCAGGAACTCTGCAAGTTGTTAAGAGATCTTTCTAGCGACAACGAACGCACGATCGTCGTCGTGACTCATGAACCAGCCGTCGCCCAGTGGGCGAACCGCGTAGTCGTTTTGAGTGATGGCCAACTGATAGATGAGTTCACAACCGAGGGAATCGACTCCGCCGAATCGCTTGCTCAGCGATACCAATCCGCGCTTCGTGTTGAGACGGGCGAATCGTGAGACCGTTTTCGATCAAAAACGTATCCAATCAAACTGGTTAAGTCATGAACAGAATGATTCTCTGCACCAAATGGTTATTGAGTCTGTGTTGTTCTTTCACGATATGCTTCGAAGCACTCGCGGACGAGCCAGATTCGATCCACTTTCATACCAACTACAAAGATGCGCTGGCGGAAGCTCGGCTGACCAAGAAGCCTATCTTTCTGGAGTTCCGTTGTGCCCCCTGAGTGAACGGACGTGCTTTTGACGCGCAGGTTGTGTTGTCACCGCCCGAATCGAGACTCGGTAAGCTGCTTCAGCAGTACGTTTGCGCGCGCCTTGTCTCCATGAATGACATCGATTTCGCTTTGTTCGACTTTGATCGCCACAACGCACTGTATTACTTCGTGATGAATGCGGACGAACAGATTTACATGAGATACGGAGGACGCGACGCCGAATCTTCGTCCACGTACTTAAATATTCGAAGTCTTGAATTGGCGCTGCAACAGGGGCTCGATCTACACAAGCGTCAGAGTGAAATTCAGTTTCCGCCCAAGCCTGAGCCAAGATTCCCGGAAGAACTTAAGAACTTGAAGGCACGAACACTCGACAAGAATCTCTGCGTCGAATGTCATTTGATCGCGGATTTCCAACTACAGACAAAAGAGGCGGAAGGAACTCTTGATCCGATCCGTGATCTCTATCGATCGCCGGATATCAAGCGGATCGGCATCTACCTAAAAGTCCCAAGAGGTCTGTTGGTTAACGAAGCGAAGGGAGCGGTTGCGGATGCCGGAATGAAATCGGGCGACATCATTACGCACTTCCAGGGAAAGAGAGTTTGGACCTTTGCTGACCTGCAGTACGTCTACGACAAATTGCCGAGGAATAGCAAAAGCATGAAGCTGACGGTCGATCGCGATGGTCGAACGATCGAACTTATGGTGGATTTACCAGAGAGGTGGTGGTTCAATTATCTTGACTTTCGATACTGGACGGTCGAACCGAAGACCTACTTCAAAACGAAGCCACTGACCAAAGCTGAAAAGGAAGAGCTTGGTTTTGAAGTGGATGGCTTTGCGAGTCGCGTCAGTGAGATCGACCCGTACCAAGATTTCTCCCAGCCAGCATGGAAGGCAGGAGATATCGTATTTGGTGTTGAAGGTGTGTATTCGGATAAGATCGCAGACACACCCGATCTCCACATCAAGTTGCGGTATGAAGCGGGAGAGGTCCTGCAAATCGAAATGATGCGAGACGGAAAAAAGTTCACATCTGAGCTGGAAACAGAACGGCAGAGTTTTCGAAAATGATTTACCTATTGATTGGTTTCGTTTGCACGTTCACGGTCAACGCTAACGGCGATGAGTCAGTGACGGACAATGTTGAGACGGCAATCGTCCGTTCCGGCGCTATGCCCATTATCCGGTATCGTGCGTTTATCTATCAGGATTACCTGGTCGTTGAGGCAAAGCATGAAAAAGAATGGCATTCCTATGCAATCGACAACGAGAAGCGCGCGTTGACTGCTCTCAAGGGTCGGGCCTCGTTGGGTATCGAGAAGGGGACGACCTTTGAGTTGCCCGAGTCGATACAAACGGACGGACCTTGGCTTCAGCCGTCGCCGAAGGATTTCTCAAAACCGGAGATTCGTTGGTATACCTATGGGTTTGATGGAGTCGTTTATTTCGCCCGAAAGATCAAGAAATCTGATCAGCCATTCAGCTTTAAAATCACCGGCCAAGCTTGCAGTGGAGATCTCTGCCGAAGCATTAATGTCGAGCTAACACCGAGTCGTCCAGAGTTTGACGCCAGCCAAGTCAAGGAAATGACGGACGTCATGAAGACGCTTAAGGCTGTGAAGTCAGACGATTCGAAAGCTCCCTAGTGGTTCGTGCCACCGCACCGTTTGAGTCATAATCCGAAAGGGCAGGGCACCGTCGGTAACACAGGTGCCTGCGAGGTTTCCCAAAGGGGCAATTGCTTTGAAGACTTTCTTTCTGTTGATTCGAAGTCACTTACTCGGGCACCGAATTCGAACGCTGCTAACCACACTTGCGATCGCATGTTCGGTCTGTTTGTTGATTTGGATTGTCAGCGTCTATTCATCAGCAATCCGATCGTTTGATCTCTACGCCTCGCGTGCGTTGGGTCATTACGCTTTGGTTGTTGATCCGATCAGCAAAAAGGCTGATCGCGAAGTCATGCCGGAAGCACTCGATCTGCTGGTTACTCGAGATGAAGTCTTGAGCGCAGATCCGATGTGGGCGCGACTCTCTACATTTCGATCTTCCACTCTCGATCGAAACGATCCATCGTTGAACGAGTATTCGAGTGAAGGTGGTTGGGAAGACATTATTGTTGGAACGGATGCCGAACGTCCGCCTTTCGAAATGCTTCGTGGAAGCTGGCTTACAAAGGATCAAACCGATCAATGGGAGGCCGTGATCAGTCAAGAACTCGCCGATAAGCTGAATGTCGATGTTGGAGGTCAACTCGAGATTCCAGGACCTGTTGATGATCGACCCAAGATCGAAGTCATCGGTGTCATGGGTTCGCCGCCGAAGTCGATTACCGGTGCAATCGTTGGCTCTCGAATGTTCCCGAGCCCCAGTGTAGGAGCCGTCTTTTGTTCCATGCGAGACGCGAGTTCGATTCACCGGACCGATCCCAAGATCACCTTTATTGCGGTAGCCTTGCGAGAGGACGCGGACGTTCATAAGTTTCGATATGACGTCATGCCGGAACTGTATGCTTTAGATAAACCGTCGCAGTTCATGACGGATCTCGATCTCGAAGAAGAGATGTCCGAAGCGGCAAAGGCGAGTAGCATGACGTTGCAGGCCTACGTGGTGGGAATGATCTCGGTGCTGCTTGCTTTTCTCGTGATTTTCTCATCGCTCTCGATGGGTGTCAGTGAACGCACACGACAGTTCGCTCTTCTTCGAGCGATCACACTCAGCAAAGCCGAGCTCGCACTCTTAATTGCCGCCGAAGGCGTTGCGCTCGCTTGCCTGGGCCTATTGGTAGGGATACCCATCGGTTGGGGATTGGTAGCGATTTTTGATTCTGTGACCGATGGGTTCGTGCGAAATGGTGTTCACGTCGATCTGACCGGAATCGCATTAGCCGTTCTGATCAGTGTGTTCGCATCATTGCTGGCTGCTCTATTGCCAGCTTGGCGTGCGACTCGTGTGAAGCCGTTGGATGCGATTACACCTCAGAACGCTACCGTTGATGCGGACGATCGCGGTGTGCCGCTTTGGTGGGCGCTTTTGGCGATCCCGTTGTTGGGAATATTGCCAGGCGTCAGTTTTTTGTTTCCGCCCGGCGTATCCGGTTCGGTTTTCGGTCGACTTGTCGTTGGGGCAGCTTGTTTGGGGATTGGATTGTTGTTGTTGGCGCCAATACTGATTCGTTTGGTCGATCAATTCTGTGCTCCCCTGATCGCCTCAGTGTTGCGTTTGCCAACCGAGCTTCTAAAGCAACAACTCACTTCACAACTCTGGCGGACGGTTTCATGTGCTCTGACGATGAGTGTTGGGATGGGTTTGTTTGCCGGGATCCACGTCTGGGGTTGGTCGATGGTTCAAGTGTTTGTGCCGACCGATTGGGCGCCGGATGCAACACTCGTTTTCGATACATCGCTTTCTGATCAAGCGATCGAGCAGCTCGAAACTGCCGATGGTGAGATGCGATACACGCCGCTGATTGTCGAACAACCAAGACTTCGTGATGACGTTCTTAACAGTGCTGAGTTTCCTTCCGTCACGCGTCAGATGGTGACGGTTCTTGCCGGTTTGGATCCCGAGGTTGCATTTGGAGGGGACAAGCCGTTGATCGATGCCGACTGGTATGCGGGTTCACCTGAAGAGGCAATCGATCAAATGCGAACGGAACGCGGATGTGTGGTACCGGATCATTTTTTGAAGCAATCGAATTTGCAGGTGGGCGATGATCTTTACATGATTCCGCCGGAGAATCCCGAGAAACCGGTGCGTTACACCATCGCGGGAGCGATCCACATGCGAGGTGGTCAATGGATGACGAAGACGACCAATATGCGTCAGCGAACGCATCGTTCTGCCGGGCTGATCTTCGCCGATTTCGATGCTGTATCGGATGACTTCGGTCTCCCTGGACCGCGCCATTGCTTTGTTGATTCGATGGATTCGAAATTTGATGCGGAAAACGCTTTGGCATTAGCGCAATCGCTGCCTCTGGCTGACGCGAGTCAAGGCGCGGTGGGCGATGACGGAGTCCGTTTAATGAAGACGGAGGATATCGGAGGAAGGATCTCCCGGTCAGCAACGTT
>JBCCKZ010000384.1:0-5813 GCA_039027135.1 Planctomycetota bacterium | reverse complement strand
CTATCACTCACACCGGCTTCGCTCGCGTCGGCATCTAGTTACCGTCCGATTGACCAGCGGGGTGAGATCGATCAGTGGATCTTCTCGGAGCTTCATCGCACGGTACAAACCGTCACGGAGCGAATGGACGCGTTGGACAATTTTGGTGCTTGCAAAGCGATCACAGATTTGGTCGATGGGCTTTCAAACTGGTACGTCCGTCGCAGTCGTGATCGGTTCTGGGCCTCCGAAAAGCAATCTGCGGACAAGCTCGACGCCTATTGGACACTCTATGAAGTACTCATCGAAGTGACCAAGTTGGTGGCGCCGTTTGTTCCGTTCTTATCCGAAACGCTATGGAAGAACCTGACACGTTGCTTCGAAGATCGCGTCAATGACAGTGTCCACCTTTGCGACTATCCCGAGTCGGACTCATCTCGAATTGACAATCGCTTATCCGCGTCCATGAATCTTTTGCGTGAGATCGCTTCACTGGGTCGTGCCGCGCGTGCCGAGGCGAAGCTCAAGGTAAGATTGCCGCTCTCCCGCGTCGAAGTGGTCTTGGTTTCAGATGAGTACCAAGAATGGCTTGGAAAGCATGATGCACTGGTTCGTGAAGAACTCAACGTCAAAGCTGTCGACTATACCACCGATGGCCAGCAATACGTTCAGTACCAGGTAGTCCCCAACTTCAAACGCTTGGGGCCCAAGGTTGGCAAACAAATCCCAGCATTGAAGAAAGCGCTTCTCGAGGCGGATGGCAATGCAATCCTTCAAGCCATGAACGCTGACGGCGAGGTCTCGATCGAGCTTCCCGATGGCAATGTGACGCTCGACGGCGAGGATATCGAAGTGCGTTTGCAAGCTCGCGAAGGTTGGTCGGCCGCCCAAGGAAGCGGCTGCGTGGTCGTCCTCAGCACCGAGGTCACCGATGAACTGCGTCGAGAAGGACATGCGAAAGACTTGATCCGCACCATCCAAAACGCTCGAAAGTCGATCCAATGCGACTATCAAGATCGCATTAAGGTGGGCGTCGTGACCGAAAGCGATGACGTACTCCAAGCCATCAAAGAACATGGAGAACTGATTCGCGGTGAGACCCTCACGGACGACCTTGAACTCAACGCGATTGAAGCGGTCGAAGGCATCGAGACCGATCTTGGCACCGTGTTCGTTTCTCGGATTAAGCCGGCAATTTGATGTTGGGATTACTTTGGCTTTTTATCTCAGTGATCAATGATAGGTCGCGAAGGAACGACATCGTGAATCGGCGTCCTTGTGACTCAGTCGCTCATCCCTTCTTTGGAGGGCAGCGGCTGGCTCTCCTACCGGGCATTGGCATCTACTCAAGTCGACTGACTGGAGTGAACCGTGCACCGAATATGAGCGGAGCGAATGGAGGGGACGGGCAAAAACCTGCACTTATGTCTGAAACACCACAAATGCCATCTAGATCTCCGGCCCAGTACCTTGCCCGGAGCCTCCGCGACCACGCCGCATCCGGCCCACGGCTCACGAAACCAGTGGATGACAACGCATGACTTGCGAAGATACCAATGCCAATCGGGCGGACAGGATCACCCCCCCAAGTAAACACGACGACTCGTGACAATCCCAAGCAAGAAACTTCCGATTGCCGTCTTTATTTCCGGCGGTGGACGGACGCTCGAGAACCTTCTCTCGCACCAGCGTTCTCACGAATTGCCTATTGATGTGCGATTGGTTATCAGCAGCTCATCGAAGGTTCGCGGTGTGGGCATCGCTCGTGATGCCCACATCGACACCAAAGTCGTTCTGAAGTCCAAGCACCAAGGTGACGAGGACTATTGCGAGGCCATGTTCGCTCCAGTGCGTTCATCCGGTGCAGAGTTCGTTATCATGGCCGGATTCCTGAAACACGTGATCATTCCAAAAGACTTCGAGGGCAAGGTGATCAACATCCACCCCTCGCTCCTACCTGCTTTTGGCGGCGAGGGAATGTACGGATCACGGGTCCATCAAGCAGCGATTGATCGTGGAGTTCACGTGAGCGGATGTACGGTCCACTTCGTCGACAACCATTACGACAATGGGCCGATCATTCTGCAGAGATGGTGCGAAGTCACCGCGGACGACGATGCGGACACTCTCGCATCAAAGGTTTTCAATCTTGAGTGCGAAGCATTGCCGGCGGCGATTAGGCAGCTGACGAACAACTAGCGGACGAGGGCGTGGTTTGCAGGACGTTTGACTATCCCCATTTCAAGAACGTCGATAGCTCAAGCGGCGCGTTTGAAATCTCTCGGACTATTCAATTGGCCGAGTGCTTCGCGACAGTCTTTTACCTCATTGCGAATTGACTCAAGTTCCGCAATCAACGATGCAATCGTTTGCCGATCGGTGTTTAATTGAATAATTCGATCACGGGCGACCTTCAAACGCCCTTCATTCAAGTCGATTAGTAGCTTTCCGCGGGCGGTTCCAGCGGCGATCTGGGCTTTGAGCCGACCGATCGTTTGATCTGACTCTCGAACCTGATTCATCAGTGACTCTACCTCCTCGCCACGTTGTCGCTGGGCAGCTTCGCTCGCCAGCAGCTGCTTCTCTAGTTCAATGACTTCGCTTCCAAGATCACTCGCTTGCCGATCTCGGTGTGCAAACTCAGATTCCAATTCGGCCATACGACCTGCAATCTCATCAACGTCTAGCTTCGCTTTATCACATTGAAGATCTAGCTTGGCTTTCAGCTCGTCACATTGCCCAACCGCTTCTTCCTTGGCATGCAGAAGGACTTGAAATTTTTCCTGAAGCCGGTGATGGTCAGCCACCAAATCGTGATGCTTCGCTTCTGATTCTTGGTGGGTAGTCTTTACTTGCTGAAAAGCGAATCGAAGTTTGATTTGCTCAAAACATAGCTTCTCGTTCGATCCCAAAAGCCGTTCATTAACCTGTCGAATCTCCGCGACCGCTTGCCACTGTTCTTTCGTTGTCTCCGCCAGCCCCATATTGTCCGTCCGCAACGTTGCAATCTGTTCATCGAGCGTCCTAAGGACGTCTTCCTGCTCGGCTTGTTGCAATGAGTAGATCTGCCGAAGCTCCTGCTGTTCTGATAGTAACGACTGGTATTGATGCTCAGCTTCTTGCTGCTGACGATCAAGCGCGTTGGACCAAGTTTCGGCTTCTCGATGTGCAGCAAGTGTCTGCAATCTCGATTCAACTAGTTCCTCATTGAGACGTTTCACATCGCTCTTCGATGCGTCCAGGTTTTGCTCGAGCGTGACAACCAAGTTCAGCTTTTCATCAAGCTGTGCCTGGAGTGTCGCAATTTCGTCATTCGCTTGTCGCGTTCGCAGGTCTCCCTCGTGAAATCGCTGCTCAAGCGAGATCTGTAAACTCGAAATCTCCTCACCCAAACGTTCAGAACGTACTGCCGATACGCGATGACGTTCGCTGTGTTGCTTGTGCTTCTTTTGCCATTCAGTTCGAAGCCGCTCGACAGATTGCGTCAAAGCCCGCTCTCGTTCCTTGGAACTCTCCAAGTCAGATTCGCTTCGGTTCAGTTCTGCGGCGAGCGATTGCTTCTGTTTATCGAGCTGCTCGGCCATCGCCGCTAAGTCACAAACCTGCCCTACCAAGCGGCTATTGTTTTCAGAAAGCTCGGATAGCTGCGTTTGCAGCTCAACAGTTTGATCCTTTGCGTTAAGGAGCTCTCGTTCGGATTCCTGACTTTGAAATTCGATTACTTTTTTATCGCCAGCGAGCGTCTCGCAAAGTTCTCTAGCCTCGTGCTCGGCCTCAAGCGTCTGCCGTAGTTTACATTCAAGCTGATGCAGATCTTCTCTCAGCTGGTCGGCATCACCTTTTGCTAGCTTTTCACGGCTTTCACTCGACTCGACGCTTGCCGCCCAGTGCCACTGTTCACTCTGAACACCGAGCCACAGATTCGCCTCAATCTGGCTGGGGTCGAGAGAATCAACGAACCTAGATTTTGGGCCCCGATTTCTCGGGTTTTTTGGAGCACCGAGGGCAGGCTGATTCGAGGGCGTTTTGGTCTGGAGCCACCACATGGGCGAGAACGTGTTTTTAGGGTGGCGATATACAAATGCCGATGACTTGCCGAGGCGTAGAAAATCCTCACTCCGCAAGCCAAGGCCAAATCGGGGTTTCGCCGGTTTCACGACTCACGTTAAACTGCGGATGATTCGTGAAGCCAAGATGGCTGATGCGCGAATCGAACTATCCGCCAGAGCCACAATGGATTGGAGGCAGCGAATGATCGGCGAATCTTTTAGGTTCATCCACGCCGGCGATTTTCATTTGGAAAAACCGCTAGGAGACTTGGATGCCTTGCCACCGTCACTCCGCGAGACGATGGCGGCTGCCCCACACACAGCCGCGTCGGCTGCATTATCGGCCGCGGCCGTCGACAGCGTCGACTTTGTGATCTTGAGTGGCGATCTGCTTCATCCCCAGACCGCTGGTCCACACAGCCTCTCTTTGTTGCTTGATCACTTTGAAACGCTGGCAACCAAGAAAACGCCTGTCTTTTGGGTCGCCGGTCAAACGGATGATCCGGCCCGTTGGCCCGACGCAGTGCCCCTACCACCGAATGTCCATCTCTTTCCCAAGGATCGCGTCGAGTCTCACAGCGTGACTCGTTCGGGCCGCGTGATCGCAACCGTTTGCGGTCGAAGTAGTGACGGCCGTAGCAATCTTCACGTGCCTTCGTTTTCGCTTGATACCGAAGAGAACTTTGCCATCGCTTGTGGATACGGCAACGTTTCCCCAGATGTGCTCAAAGACACACAGTTCGACTACTGGGCACTGGGCGGTCGCCTTGCTCCAAAGACGCTTCTTGAAGATCCTCTTCATGCGGTTTACTGCGGCACACCCCAGGGAAGATCGTTAGCTGATCCCGGAAGACATGGATACCACGTCGTTGATGTGGATGCGGATCGCGTAACCAGACCTCACCTGGTCGAGTCAGATCTGTTTCGATACGAATCGATCGATGTCGAGTCTCGAGAGATCTCAGCGGTTGGCGGAATTCGAAACGCCATTGGTGCTGCGATCACTCGACTACAACAAGAATCGGCTGGCAAACATTTGATCGTGGCGGTGGACGTTAAGCTGGAAGGTGGCGACGCCATCAAGGCTCTTGGTGACGTAGACTCGTTGATCGACTGGGCAAGAAGTGAATTTGGACATGGCAATCCGAGTGCCTGGGTCACAGACATTCGAGTTCAAGCGCCCAAATCGCTGCCGTCATCCTGGTCCGATGAAGACACAATTCTCGGCGACTTCTTACGAGCTGCGGACCGACACCGAAAAGGTCAAGTAGAACCCGTCAATTTGATGGCCTACACCGAAGAATCGCCGGCTCTCGCCGCTTCAACAGCATCACTACTTGGCGAGACCGCTGACAGCACAACCGAAGCCGTGCTTGGCCGAGCCACTTTGCTGGGCACACATCTTTTGCGTGGCGGCAAACCCCATTGGAAGAAGGGATAGATAGCCATGAAAATTCGCGACATTGAAATCGATGGCTTTGGTGTTTGGACCGGACTCTCGGTCGATTCGCTGCCTCAAGAAATGACCTTGTTTTACGGCCCTAACGAGGCCGGAAAAACAACACTGATGCAGTTCATCCGTGCAATGCTATATGGGTTTAGCACTGAACGACGCGAGAAATATCTTCCACCGATCCATGGCGGCACACCGGGTGGTGCGATGCGAGTCACCGGCCCGGGTGGCGGTTACGAGATCAGTCGTCATGACCAGCTGACCGATGCTGGGCAAGCCGGCAAATTGTCGGTCGTCGGTAGCGATGGACTCGCCCAGGGATCTCATCGTCT
>JBCCKZ010000383.1:0-5818 GCA_039027135.1 Planctomycetota bacterium | reverse complement strand
GGGGGGGATACCAGCACATCAACGGGGCCTTTCATTCCGATTGCGGAAACTTTCATCAGCCGGCAAGGAGAGGGCCTGCTAACCGGCACGCCAAGCTACTTCGTTCGCACGAGCGGCTGTAACCTTCGATGTCACTTTTGCGATACACCCTACACCTCATGGAATGCCGAATCCGCAAAAACCAGTGTTGATTGGATTGTTGATGCGGTCGTTCGAAGCGGAATCAAGCACGTCGTGCTCACCGGTGGTGAGCCAACACTCCACGCCAATAGCCAAACACTTGTTCGGCAACTCAGATCAAACGGCAAACATGTGACGGTTGAGACCGCGGGAACATGCGATAACCCAATCTCTTGCGACCTGCTTTCCCTTTCGCCCAAGCTCACCTCCAGCGCACCCGACAAGCTCAAACACCCCGGCTGGAACAAACGCCATCACGATCTCCGTTTGAACTTTGCAATCATGCGTCGCATGATTGGGCAAGCGCCTCAGACCCCACCAACGTTGGTAGTCTCCAGCGAGGATGAACTTGACGAGGTCAGGTTCATCGCCAAGGAGTTAAATCTCGCTAGTCACGACATTTGGCTTATGCCCGAAGGCATTCAATCGGAGAAAATCCGAAAAGCCGCCGAGTGGCTCAAACCCATTTGCGACCTGAACGGCTACCGTTACTGCGACCGCATGCACATCCATTGGTATGGCAACAAACGAGGCACGTAGGCTGGCTCTTCCCCGAACCATCCGCCTTTGCAGCCGTGCAAAGTCTTTGTCACCCAACACGATAGCCAAACCCGCTTCGCCACAAGGCGAGAGACAGCCAAACCTCAAATAGGCTGCTACTCGAAAGCCCCAAGAACGAAGAGAAGAAAGGCGATCCAATTCGCCCCATAAGCCCAACGCTAAGCTTCGGTCACTTCGGCTTCGCGGGTCTTGGCCATTTCTGATGTCTGGGCCTCAAACTTCTTGGTCAGCTCTTGGATGTCGTCTTTGAACGAATCCCGCTGATCTTCGCTGATCTCTTTTTCCTTCTCCAAGCCATCCAACGCCTTATTGGCGTCACGACGGATATTCCGAATCGAAACCTTCGACTCTTCGGAGAGCTCCTTGATTCGCGAGACCATCTTCTTTCGAACTTCAGTTGAAAGCGGTGGAACGTTGAGTCGAATGACTCGGCCGTCGTTCTGAGGATTCAGCCCCAGATCACCAGCCACAATGGCTTTCTCGATCTCTTTGATCGTCGACTGATCATAGGGACGAATCATGATTTGCTGCGGCTCAGGAACACCGATCGTCGCCAGCTGCTTCAAAGGCGTCGACGAACCGTACACGTCCACCTTGATAGAATCGACCAGTCCCGGTGTCGCACGACCGGTGCGAATGCCCGATAAGTTATTTTGCAGCACCGATACAGCTTTTTCCATGCGTTCTTCAGCGTCTAGCAGTACTTCATCGGCAGACATGTTTCGAATTCCTAATGCGGTGAAAAATGGAAAAGGAGAAGTTGGCTAGGTGAAACAGAAACTCAGACGCGACCGATCCACGTGCCCACACTCTCACCACGAACGGCTTTGACAATATTGCCGTCGGTCTTGAAATTAAACACCAAAATCGGCTTGCTATGTTCCTGGCACAAAGCAATTGCGGTCGCATCCATCACTTTGAGCTTTTTTCGAGCCACTTCTTCGAAAGAGAGTGATTCATACAACGTCGCATGAGGATTCTTTTCTGGATCCTCGCTATAAACTCCGTCGACACGAGTCGCCTTAAGCACCACATCAGCCTCCAGTTCCAAGGCCCTCTGGGCAGCCGCCGTATCGGTGGTCACAAAAGGATTTCCTATTCCGGCGGCGCAAATGACGACTCGCCCTTTGGACATGTGTCGAAGAGCACGACGTCGGATAAAGGTCTCGGCGATCTTATCGATTGGGATGGCCGACATGACTCTCGTGTCCAGACCAACCAGCTCAAGAGCGTCCTGCAATGCAAGCGAGTTAATCGCGGTAGCCATCATGCCCATGTAGTGCGCAGTGGCTTCCTGGACCATCGAATTGGAACCGCTGAACTGAGCGCCTCGCAAGATATTGCCGCCGCCAATGACAATGGCGATTTCACATCCGGATTGCTGGGCCGATTGAACCTGCCTCGCGATATGCCTAGCCTCTTCTCCGCTGATGCCCCGACCGCCGGCGTCAGCGAGCGTCTCACCGGAGAGCTTCAGAATCACTCGTTTGTACTGCAGGGGTGAGTCGCTTGACATGTTGGAATGGGGTGAATCAGAGACGCGAACTTCTAGCCAACCCCCAGAGGCTAACATGCATCAAAGATCGGCCACAGATGCCAGACGCAGAGAATCTTTCACTTGAATTCAGTGAGTCTCGCCCGGCATATCAGCAACAGCAATGAAGGTGACGCCCAGCCGGTGACTATAGAGAACGCTCAGCCAAAGACGCCAACGCCTGATTTCGCGGAAATCGTCCGCAACATCGGATGCTTTGCTTAACTAAATAGAACGAAAACGCAGAACCCGTCTAATCATTTGATCGCCGGTTCGATCAAATTCCACTGCGCTTGATCCGTTTCAGCATCCCAAAGGTTCACCAGCGGCTCGTCGCAAAGAAGACCACGCACAAGACCAGCCAGCGGATCGGGGACGACAAGCGCGATGACGTCACCACCACGCCGCTTTGTGATTTTCTTGATGATCTTTTCAATTCGACGCGTTGCATCCGGCAAGGATTCGCCTCCCGGTGGACACACTTCCTCCGCCGCTTCCTGTGCGCGCTTGTAAATTTTGGGATGGTTTCGACGCAATTCATCAATCAACTTGCCGTGCCAAAGACCATGGTCCACGTTGACGAATTCCTCGACCGTTTTAACTTTCGCGTTGCAGATCTCCGAGAGTGCCTCGGCGGTCTGTCGTGCAGATTCGCATGGCGCGGCGTAAATCGTCTTTGGCCTGAACGTCGCGACATCGTTGATCATCAACGCGACCTGTTCATGCCCCTCATCACTCATCGGCATATCAAGCGAGCCTTTGATGCGATGCTGCTCGTCGAAGTCTGTACTACCAGGCCGGATCAATAGAATCGGAGCGACCACCGCCTGGCTCTTCATCAGAGTCTTCATAACCATCGCTTACTCCGCACCCGTATGCATGGCATCATGAAGGCCGCTGATCGCTGATCCATAATCTTCGTGCTTGAAGATCGCAGAGCCAACAACAAATAAGTCGCAGCCAGCAGCCCTCGCGGGACCGATCGTCGAAGGATCGATACCACCATCTATCTCGATCAGGATCTCGGGATGTGATTGGCGAATCGACTGAATCTTCTCAAGTGCTAGCGGGTTGAATGACTGGCCACCAAAGCCAGCCTCAACACTCATCACTAGTGCCATGTCCACCACAGGCAAAACCGATTGGATCGTTGCCAGCGGAGTATCCGGATTGATCGCAACACCAACGCCCACGCCCAGATCATGTAGGCGACCTGCGACTTCGACTGGATCCGTTACGGCCTCAACATGGAAAGTAAGCAGATCGGCTCCCGCATCAACCATCGGCTGCGCGTAGGTCAGCGGGTCGCTGATCATCAAGTGGACTTCGAGAGGCATGCTCGTGTGCTTGCGCAAGCCCGCGACGATGGGCATCCCGTAGGTAAGGTTGGGCACGAAATGTCCATCCATTACATCCAGGTGCAGTACCCGGGTCCCCGCTTCGTCGAGTCTCTCGATTTCACCCTTCAGATCGCCAAAATCGCAAATCAAAAGGCTGGGTAGGATGGCTGGTGCCGCCTCACGGATCGCTTTGAGCGAATCCCTCGTCATACCAAATCATCTCATCGTGGAACGAAATTCAGTCCATTGGTGCCTACTTCACGTTTGTTTTTGGCACCAGCTAAACCGCCGTGGATCATCCACGGATGCCGGACAAGACTGGTCTGGCTCGCGAAATCATCACAATCCACCGCTTGAACGGGCCGACAGATTGATCGCATCTCCACTGGATTGTCAATCGGCGCTGTGACTGGGC
The DNA here is from genome assembly GCA_039027135.1 of Planctomycetota bacterium. Lineage (GTDB taxonomy): Bacteria > Planctomycetota > Planctomycetia > Pirellulales > Pirellulaceae > Rubripirellula. Next base: position 1,788 of record JBCCKZ010000383.1, on the reverse strand, counting down.
TAGACTAACACCGACGGCTGCGAAAAATCACTCACCCCCACTTGGGACGCACTTTAGAGCCATGATCGGCCTCAAGGGGAAAACACCAGACGCTCAAAAATCGCCCCGCGAAGTCGCTGAAGGTCCGATTTTTTCGAGCCAGCCCCCCCATTTGAGCCGCCGCAAGTGGTTGAAACTCGCGGGCGTCCCAACCCTGACAGCGTTTGGAGCCGCAGTGGATTCCCAAGCGATTGCACAGTCGCGAGCGAGCAAAACCCTCGATAGGCCCCTCACTCGACGCTGGAATCTTGCATGCCCTCACATCCAAGATTCTCCGGGAGCGGACGTTTTGGCGGATCGACTCGGTCAGAAATGGCCCGTGAGGTCTTTGGCTGGCCTGTTTCCCGAAGCGACACTGAAGACTTGGGAACGTTTTCTCGACGAATGCTCCAAGATGACTTCTTCGGGAAAACACCCGGATCCCGTGCTTGCCGAGCTCCTTGGTCTTGAACTCGCAAAACCGCAACGAGATCTCAACGACCTACCTACTCCGGTGCGTTCGCTCGTCTCCCAGCGACGCATAAGGGCGCGACCCAAACGATGGAGTACCAGTCGCTTTGATCTCTATAGCTTCGCTTCAACGAGCGCGACGCGCAACATTGCCACTGTCGTCGAAGAAACTCATCGCGCTTGGTGCGAGCTCTTCTTTCCCTTTTGGAATCAATCTCAATTAGTCGAAAATCACTTTTCGGCAACGCAGAGCAGAAGGCTTCAAGGAAGACCCAATCTTCGTAGACAGCAAAAGTTCAAGATTGTTGTCTTTGCAAATGCCAATCAGTATCAGGATGCCTTATCGGCAGATGTTCCCAACGCTTCACAATCGACAGGGTTCTATCACGATGCCTCCGACGCGACGTATCTATATCCTGCGGAGGAAACCAAGACACTGCGTCATGAAGTCACCCACCAGTTATTCCGAAGAGCAACCAGCGCCCCGACAAGCAATGACTTTGTTCCCGGCCGCGCAGAAGACTTTTGGATCGTCGAAGGTATCGCCGGCTACTTCGAATCACTTCGATCAGTCGAACAATCACTCGTCATTGGCGGCTGGGATAGCGACCGGCTGCAATACGCTCGCTATCGCGTGCTAGCCGGAGGTGACCAGTACGCGCTTGAGAGCCTACGAAAGGATGGCCGAGACGAAGCACAGCAACTCAAAGATCTGGCGAGATGGTACGCCCACGCGATCATGCGGACTCATCAGGCGATGGACGGGCGAGACGAAGACCGACGCTGGTTTTATCGAACTCTCGCGAGAGTCTACCGACTCGAAGACCAATTGATTCGATCGAATGCACCCGAGCCACCGCCTGAAGGAGGAGTAGAGGACTTTCTTCAAGTCGATGACAACCTGGCTCAAACCAACCCCATCACGCCCGAACAAAGGTCGTTATGCCTTTGCGGTTGCTCAATCAGTGATACTTCGCTCAGCCAATTCCATTCACTGCCAAACCTGCAGTGGCTGGACCTTTCTCGGATTCAAACGGTCAATCTTCAAACAGTCATTAACCTGGTGGCTGATCCCAAGTCGCTAACTCAGTTGACCCTCGATGGAACGCCCATTGCAGATTTTGACGCGGAGTCCTTCGCGATTTGGGTAAGCTCACTCAGAAACCTCGAACAACTTGACCTGAGTTGGCTGGGCATCGATGACGGTGTGGTTCGCGCGATGGCAGGCCTGACCCGCCTTCGAACACTTTGGCTGACCGGATGCCCAATCAGTGATGATTCGGTCGGCACACTCGCCCG
>JBCCKZ010000382.1:0-5824 GCA_039027135.1 Planctomycetota bacterium | reverse complement strand
GCTTCTTCTCAGCGGCAAGGTTTTCGAGTGCCTCAAAGAGCTCATCTTTCCTTTGCCAAAATAAGTCGAATCCGATTTCTTCGATCTGAGAGAGCGAAAACGTCTGGCCATTCTCTTCGAAATCTTTGCAGTCTTCCCGGACGACTTGATCAGGTGCCTTGCTACGCAAGGCTGAGCCGACGCTGAAGAACTCGCCAGCAAACTCTTCAAGATCCTGGTCGGCGATGCTTTGGAGCCACTTGAGCATTTCGCGTTCCACAGGTGTCGTCGTCGGCGAACGCAAGTTCAAGGTGTCACTAATGATTCCAGCCGCCATGCATAGTGCCATTCCCGGTGAAGGTTCAATGTTCGCGTGCTTGAACTTTCTGGCGACCATCGTGCAAGTCGATCCGACAGGTTCCATCATGAGCGTGATTGGCTCACTACTTCGAAGCGATCCGCCGAGTCGGTGATGGTCAAGCACCTCGATGATACGGGCGTCCTCCGCGCCGACGACTGCCTGAGAGATCTCGTTATGGTCAACCAAGACGATCTCGGGTCGGGGCGGGTTCACAAGATCCGATTTACTGAGGACACCGATCATCTCTCCATCATCAACGACGGGGAAGATGGTTTGAGAAGAGCGGAAAACAGAGGCTCTTGCATCGGTGACGGGCATCTTTGCCGAAAGTGTCACAAAGTCATCTTGAATGATCGATTCGATCGCCTGTGCCGCTTTGATACGAGTCGTCGTCGTGGCGGTGTCGAAGGGACTGTTAATTACCGATACGCCGTTAGCCCGAGCTAGCTGCATCAAGCCACTCGAAAGCTGGTATCCACCGGTCACTACGAGGCAGCGCACACCCATTTCGAGTGCCGGTAGCTGAATCGTTGGGCGGTCACCACTGACGACCAGCAGCCGTTCGGCGGGGAATTGCCTCATGCGTTCAGTGAATCCACCAGCGCTCATCGCGCCGACGGTCACTATCAGATCGTCCGTCTGATCCGGTTCAACCGAATGTTGGAAGCTGCCGCCGACGACTCCAAGTATTTGGTTCAGAGACGAACGCACTTCGCGGCTGCGGACAGGATCAACACCACCCTGGAGCATCAACTCCAACAGGTCGAGCAAGGTCACAATTCCTGTAACGCGGCCTTCATCATCCAAGACGGGAATCGAGCGTACCTCATGGCGGTGCATCTTTTCATAGACATGAAAGAACACATCGTCTCTATGAGCCGTGACTGCATCACGTCGGCACACATCCTCTAAGTCAGGACGAACATCCATGATGATTCTAGGGATCGGCAATCCGGCTCGCTCCAACGCAAACTCAGTTCGTGAGTTGGGGGGGCCGCAGCAGGCGGCGATGGCATCTGGCCTCGTCGTTCGCCTGAGGAATTCGGCGTAGGCGATCGCCGCACAGATTGCGTCGGTGTCCGGGTTGCGGTGGCCAAAAACGTGGAGGGTCATTCCGTTTTCATCATTGATAGACTTGGACCTGGAGACCTAACTAAAAACACTCTCCAGTGTCGATAGGATTGTATCAGGCTCGCTCATTCGGCCATCCCCTTTGCGTCGGCAGGACAGCCATCCCGATTCAGGCCCGATGAATTGACAGCCGTCGTCCCGAAGGGTCGCTACGTTCCTCTGTACCGATGGCTTTTCCCACATCGCGGAGCTCATTGCCGGGGCGACGAAGACAGGGCAGGTGACTTGCAGATACAGCGTACTGATGAGGTCGTCTGCTCTACCTGTCGCGAATGCGGAAATGAGATTGGCGGTCGCTGGTGCTACGATCATCAGATCGGCATTCTCAGCAAGTTCGATGTGGGCACCGAGAGGCCGATCGGGCTGAAACACGGCGTCGGCTACAGGGCGACCTGATAAGGCCGCCAAGGTTGCGGGGCCGATGAACTCTTTGGCGCTATGAGTCATCGCAACATGAACTTCGAAACTGGCGGGCGACTGCACTAGTCCGCTGCAAAGTGCCGCGGACTTGTATGCAGCAATACCACCACCGATCGAGAGAATGATCTTTTTTGGGTCAGCGTTGACCGGCGAACTCACAGATCACTTGGATCCAAATCAGGTCCCTCGGCAGCAGCGATCGTTGCATCAAGGTCGGGCATCTCAGCGACTTCATTGTCGCTGGTCAGGACGATTTTGTCTTGAACGATCTCCTGCAGCACGATCGACATCTTGTCGTGTGTGTCGATATTCACCAGGGCTCGAGATCCTTGATTCAACTGGACTAATCGCTTCTGAATCAGCGTGCTCAGCTTAAAGCGACCACCGACCTTGTTGACTATTTCTTCTTCCTTCAGCTCTTCAAGCATATGACTCAGTTTTGGGATTGGAGGATTTGGCAGATTTCGTCAACCGTTTGGTCGACATCCTGATTAATGACTTCGTATTGGTAACGGTGGCGGTAATGCATTTCTTCGGCGGCCGTTTTGAGCCTAGCAAAGATTGCGTTTTCGGTTTCTGTTTTGCGATGTCGGAGGCGTTTCTCGAGCTCTTCTAAACCGCCCGGATGAATGAAAACGGTGATCGGGTCCAGGTTCGAATTTTCGAGGACGGCCATCGCTCCCTGAACGTCAATTTCCAAGATCACCCAGCGACCATCTTCGAGCCCCTGGGACACTTGCTCGCCAAGCGTCCCGTACCAGATTCCCTGGCCGAAAACTTCTTTACTTTCGAGAAAATCGCCCGCATTGCGACGACGGTCGAACTCGTCCTGTCCAACAAAATGGTAGTGCACCCCATCGACTTCGCCTGGCCGCGGAAGCCTCGTTGTGACGGAAACAGACAACTCAAGAGGAAGGCCACAACTCTCGATCAGCTGCCTGACAACCGTGCTTTTGCCGGCGCCGCTGGGGCCGGAGATCACAACCAATCGTCCGGTAGCACTCGAAGTTCCCAAGTCACCGGCATTCGACGATTCAGGCAACTTGTTGAGGGCTCGTGTTGAAGATCCTCTTGGCGCAGCCGAAACTGGTCCGTCACTGGACGTGGGCGTTGAATTCGACGAAGCAGGCGTACCAACCATCTTCTTATTGTAAAAGCACGCTCTATTTTGGCAAAGGCGTTTCCAGCCAGATCATTTCGATCCCATTTGGCAGGCTGGTAACCGGATTTTGCTTGAGTTGATACGATAAATGGCATGCTAAACGGTCGCCGTCCCGAAATTGAAGAAATGAGCTCCGAGTACCATCGCGGGCTCGTTGCGAAGGTTCCTGGCGATGATGTGCTGAAGGTTCTCGAAGATCAGATGTTTTGGCTTTGTGAACTGGCGAGCTATTTGAGCACGGATCAGGTCGACCAGATCCACCCGAAATACAGTTGGACAATCCGTCAGGTCATGGCTCATGTGATCGAATCCGAGCGGGTCTTCGCGTTTCGACTGCAGCATGCGGCAGCCGGGGATAAAAAACCGCTGCCTGGCTTCGATCAGGATGAATACGCAGAAGCTCGCTACGGGCTCGGCCCGTTTTCGAATCTCATCACGGAGCTGGCCCATCTTCGAAAGGCAACTTTGATGATGTTGGCTCGGATCAAGCCGAAGTGTTGGAACCAACGGATTACCGCCGATTCAGCCGAGATTACCCTTCGCGGCCTAGCTTGGGTTTTGGCTGGTCATCTTCACCATCACTTCGAGATCATCGAGAACCGTTGTGGTTTCCAGGTGCAACGCGGTCCTGACGATTGTGAGCGCGGTTGAAATGTTGGTTCCGAGTATTCGCCGTCTGTTGGGCATTGAACCTGGGCTTATGCTCATGCCTCGCCCTGCCAATGAAATGTCCAGCCCAAACGGAGCTCGAATCCATTGCGGATTCGAGCCAGGGAATTTAAACGCTCAGCGATCGAAGGTGAGTCAGGAAAACTCACTTGCGAACCAAAATTTGGGTGACGGATGCCGCCTTGCTTTAGAAAACAACGGCACCAAACTTCTGGCGATTTACGCTATGAGGCTGCCAGCGGGTAGCGGTAGGAAATGAGTTGTCGATACCAATCTCCCGAGCTAGGCCAAATCTCCAAAACACGCTTCCAAGAGCTGCACCCTTGAGTCCATTTGAAACGCAATCTGAAGAGCTTGAGCCGCTATTGGAAGAGGTGCTGCAAGAGACCGATCCCGGCGCGATTGGTGTTGCGTTGCAGCGTCTCGCTAAGGCCAGTGAAGGTCGCCAGGTGGAGTTCCTGGTCGCGTTGGCGGCGGCCGAGCAGCGTCTCGCCACCATTGATCCAGCGGTTACGGCCACATTGATTCGTATTTTGCACACGCTTGCTCTTTCGAACCGAGATGAGCTGGAAAGACGTCTGGATCTACCAAGAATCAGCACGCTTCTCGAGTGCATTCCGGTGAATTGCCCCAATCGGCATCTCTTGCTTCAGCTGCTCGCCATGTTGGGTAGCCAAGGGGCGATCGAGATGCTTGTGCAGGAACTGATCGTTGCTCCACCAGCAGGTGGTGAAGCAAAGGCATGGATGGACGCCGCACTCGTGCTCAGTCCTTTGATGCAGTCTTCACAGTGGCCAGTGGGGGCTTTCTTTCCGAAAGTCCTCGCCGCGATGGAGCACGTGGCGCTGGCGGCACCCATTTTGGATGTGGGGAATCATCTTGTTCGAAGCGGTCGGGTCAACCTGCATCCCGCCAGCGATCGCAAGGCATTTTTGTTCGAGCTACTCGGTGGAGTCGTTAGTCGTTTGGCACGTTTCGAAGAGGATCCGCGAAGCTTCGGAGACGATGTTCAAACGGTTCAAGAGAAGTTGTCAGAGTCGGTTGTGTTGGCTGTGTGTCTTTGTGACGCCGTGGCCTTGATAGGTGATGATTCCGTCGCGGGCAAGCTTCATCAAGCTTTGGAATTGAAGCACCGGCGAGTTCAGTGTGAGGCTGCCGGATCGCTTGCAAAGTTAGGTCACTCGGAGGGGGGCGAGCGTCTCGTCGAACTCGCGGCCGAACCCTCCGCTCGACTTCGTGCCATAGCCTATGCCGACGAGCTTGGGCTAGGCGAGAAGATTGACGCCAGTTTCAGGGAGCCCAACGCTATTGCCGAAAGTGAGATGGCTCTTTGGATGTCGCAACCGGGCCAAATGGGAGTTCCACCGACTGCGGTCGAGGTCATCGATTCGCGTCGGATGTTATGGCCAAGTTTTGAAGACCCCATCGACGTGTATCTGGTGAGGTACGAGTACAACTTCGGTGATCGTACATACAGCAATGTGGGCGTGACCGGGCCGGTTAATTTCAGCCTTGGTGCAGACGTGGCCGACCTTCCGATGGACGATATTTATGCCGTCTACGCGGGCTGGCATGCTGAACATGACGAGATCTTTTCGGTCGATGCGAAGGAGCTGAACGATGCTCAAGCAAGGATCATGTCGGCGTTTGCCGATCATCTGTCGAGATCCGATTGGGATAGCTTGCAGCCGGAGTTGTTCTGTGTGTTCTTGGATGAGCATGCCGGGGTCTTCACGGCCACTCGCGACGGGCTTGAAGTGCGAGTGATTACTGACGGGCTTGAAACGATCGAACAACCGGTCGGTGGACGCATGCGACCGCTAAACGCGACTGATGTTTTTCATCTCTACAAGGGTCGAAAGATGCTTCGGACATTCAATCCGGGCATGGACGACGAGTTGAATGAAGGCGACGATCGGATCGCTGATCCTCCCCACGGAGAAAGCTTGTGAGCCGACGAGATCGCTATCCACTTGGGCAGTTGCTCGATGTTGACCAGAGGGTTGAGCGAACGTTCAAGGAGTTGGCGAGCGTTTGGCAAGCAACACGTGAAACCTGGCACGATCAAAAAGCAGCCAAGTTTGAACGCGAAAAGTTGCAGC
>JBCCKZ010000381.1:0-5825 GCA_039027135.1 Planctomycetota bacterium | reverse complement strand
GCTGATATTTGAGCCTAGGATCGGAATAACGAAAGTCAAATTTTGCACCCCCTCGTTGGAGATAAGTCAATCGCTTTGTTACCTGGTCGCCACCCGTGTTGGTGGGTACAACCGGCATGGATAGGCTTACCGTCCCAATTTCAGATGACCGGATGAGTTGGGAGGATTTCATGCTACCCCCTAGCTGAAGGGGGATGACATATCATGCTTCTTAGAGGTTGAACTTGCCCTCTCTCAAGCCACGGTCCTGTCGGATTCTTGAAGCTCAAATACCGTGTCCCAAAGTTGTAGAGCATGCGAGGGAGTGCACTACATCCATCGTTTGCGGTCGAGCTTGTGTTGCCTGATGCGATTCGGCTACGCATTGCCACCTGGGCCAAAGAGCCTGACCGAGAACCTCAGCCGAAACGCACTAGCGTTCGGTTTCGGCTGGAACCGTGGGCTAGTGCCAAGTCGGCTGGAACCGTGGGCTAGCGCCAAGTCGGCTGGAACCGTGGGCTAGCGCCCAATCGGCTGATAGGTTCTCGGAGAGGCTCCAACCGATCTACACGATCCTCTGAAAAGCCTACTTGCGATCCGTCGGATGGACCTCTGAGTCATGACCAACGGTGATGGTGAAGGGTGAGGAGAAGGATTTTGAAAGTCCGCCATCATGGATGGCTTGGTTCTGTGCGTGCCGGAAGTACGGTCAATCCGAGGGGCGCAAACAGCTTTGAGTTGGTAGGATCGGAACCTATATAGGGAGAAGCTTTGATCGCTTCAGCGCTTGCCTTGGCTGGGCTGAGTTGTTTAAGCAAAACCATCGTCAGGTAAGTGAAATCTGCAATAGCACTGGCGTCCCAATCGACCAAGGTCGTGTAGCCCGAGATCGCCATGTTAGTACCGGGAGTCTTTTGGACCTCGCGTGGGTAGTTGCTGGCCATCATGGCACATCCCGATAGATGAAGCAGCTTCACGTTGGAGAGCCCCACCATGCACTCCGAAAGCTCATCGGAAGTAATCACATCGTTGAAGACGGTGATGCCATTGGGATTGCCATGCGTTGATATCAGCAGAACGACAGGTTCGGCTAGGAAAGAAACTTCACGGCAGAATCGTTTCAGGTCGGCGAGGTCGTGAAAGTACCGATGACGAAACTGAACGTGTTTCGCGTTAGGCATTGTAAAGTACTGCTTGAGCATAGGGCCGAAAGCGTACTGCGGTTCGGCGAGCCCAGTTTCCCAATTGGCTTCCAACACAACCAACCAAACCTTCGAACGCGAAAGCCTGACCCGTGCCCCCTCCGAAACCATCCAAGCGCCACCGGCGGGTTTCCACGCGCCTAGTAACTCGTCGTCTTTCGTAGTTCTTAGCCAGCCTGTCCCAACGATATCGCCGTCGGTGAACTCAAACTCGATTCGATTCTCTTCAGTTAGGTTGCCATGCAACTCTGCAGAACCGTTCCTGCCTTGAAAGACTCCAATGGCTTGCTGGCCTTCGAGCGAGAGACGTAGACGTCCGAAATTCATTTTCCAAAGCCCCGAGAACTTCATCTGGCTGGGGGCTCGAGTGCCATTCCACTCTTGCCATTCAGTTTCGCCATCAGGGTGCCAACGACCGCGGAATGATTGACCATTTTCTTCGAGCTCGAACTCGGCTAAGCCCGATATGCTCTTCTCGCGATAGGTCAATTTGAGAGAGCGACCATCCAGTTTTCCTTCTACCTTTCCAAGATCGTAATTTCCTGAAACCCGATCGCCCTCAACCTTCAAATCAAGCGTTCCGTAATTGGTCATCCACCGCCCCGCAAACCCATCGGTTTGATCGCTGGGCGTTGCCTCGACCCCAGCGCCAAGAATTTGCTCTTTGCTGAGTTCGGCCTCTTGAGCCGAAGCCAGAGCCGAGCCTATCACGACCAATGCCAATAGCGTCGTCAGACGTGACCATTCTGCTAAAAGCTTCACGCGGAAAGCTTGACTACATGATTGGTGAGCCGGTCCAAGACGAAACATCCAGCCAAACCTCTCGCACAAGGGCGGATTAAAGAAAAAACGCGTACCCTCGATGATAACTTCGAGTCTGGCGACAAACCATTGCAACGCAGTGCTCCATGAAGCGTTAGCCTATTTTGGTGAACTGCAAAGATGAGTACGCGGTGTGCTCAATGGGGAATTTTCCTATCTTGGTGTGCGAACACGACCGGTTGTTTCGTACCAACTCGGCTTGCGCAGACCCATCAAGCTTCTTAACAGGACCGCATTTATCCATGACGGCAGACCCCCAACCCGCAAACGAACTACCGGCAAGAGATGCACACAAGAAGGGGCTTTGCCGGACAATGACCTTGGGTGGCAAGTATGCAACTCGGAACTATACGGTCAAACATTTGCAGGATCTCAAAGGAAAGGCCGTATTGACCGAGACGATGCCCTTCACAACGAAGGAGGCAATGGCCGCGGAAGAGGCGGGCATCGACACTTTGAAGGTCAAGTTTGATCCGGCTAATCCTGCCGAAGCGATTGCCGTTCGAAACGCAGCGCCCCATACATTCATGACTTTCTGCATTGGGTTGACCAAGATTGCGACTCCGTCCGAAGCAATCCGAGCAGGTTATGACGCAATGGAAGCCGGGGCCGATGGCATCATGTGCCAATGGGGCCCAGAGATGATTCAAGCAGTCGCTGAAATGGGAATTCCATTCGAAGCACACGCCGGACTGGTCCCACGGCTTAGTACGTGGACGGGTGGTCTTCGAGCGGTAGGCAAGAGGCTTGACGAAGCAATCTGGATTTATGAGCAAATACAATCGTTCGAGAAGGCGGGGGCGTGGGCTGTTGAAGTGGAAGTTGTTCCGGCTGAGTTGCTCAGCGAACTTTCCAAACGCACGGCGCTAGTCACCTCATCAATTGGCGCCGGAAGCGGTGGCGATATCCAATTCATGTTCGCCGAAGACATCCTTGGCTGTCATGCCCCGCCCTTTCCCCGACACACCAAGCAATACCGCAATCTCTACAAGATGGAGCAAGAGATACAAACAGAGCGTGTGGAGGGCTTTCGCGAGTACATCGACGATGTAAAGAAGGGCAAGTTCCCGGGCCCAAGGAACATTGTCAGTGCACCAGAAGGTTTAGTCGATCAGTTTCTTGCCACACTCGAAAAAGACTAGGCGATCGACTGTTGCGTCCGAGGCTACGTTTTGGAAATGCAAGCGACGAGCGTGCGGTGTGCAAATCGAGAACATCAATGACATTGCAACCGTGCAGAATGACCATCGGATAAGCTGTACTTGACTGACAGCCTATCCGAATACCCATCAGCCGATTGAACGCTAGCCGGTGGTTCTCTTCGAAACCGGGCGCGAACGAGTTTCAGCTGAGGTTCTCGGATAGGCTATGGGAAAGCTCAATGTCATTAGGCCTTAGGCTCCGTGCCTCTTAACCATGACCTGAGAGTCGTGACTCGATCGGCCAGCCAGGATGTGTCCAAGAATGCGTCCTCGAAATCTGGATCGACCATTCCTGCTCCCTCACGGCAAAGTGCTGCATACGGTGGATAAGGCAACAGGGTATCGTCGACATAAACCTTGCCCTCAAATGCCGATTCATCGGCTCGGAACACGTAGGCAATTTTGGGTATTTCCTCCGGTGCATTCCACGGAACGTACACGACTGGGTCAAGATGATATCCCTTCTCACGTTCCCGAAGTGCCGGTAGTTCGTTCAGCCGGATCTCAAGAAGACGCCCCGTTAAGACCCCCGAGATATCGCCATAGTAATCTGTGTTGAGCGCTGCTCGCTGGTTGGCGGTAGGACGAACCTGGTATTGGTCAAAGATGATATCCGGCATGGTGTAATTGAAAACCCGCTTCGCACCATAGGCGAGAACCGGTAAATGTCCTTCGGCTGGGGTGTTGGTTATCGTCCTTCGTGCCGAATCGGGGTTCAGCAAGCTGCCGTAGCCCACGATATGAAAGACAGCATCTAAATCTCCGTCCAATTGCTCATCGAGTTTTGGCCACGGATACTCATGCCTGCAGTCCGCGATCTCATCAAATAATCGTGCAGCGTTATCTTGGGAAACCGCAATGCGTTCGTCGAATGTTAGACCGCTCGAGGGAATTGTCATCTTGGCCTGCCGCTTGATGATGAGTGGAGTCCAGGTAACTTGAAGGAGGCACTCGGTCTGTTGACGAGGTGAGAGCTCGAACTTTGCAGCTGCGATGTGATTACTCTTACGATTCGCCGATCAAACTACCCGATGGATACTAACGTATTCGCGAGAATGCGTGGAGTCGCTCATGAGTCCGAACATAGAGTACGCCATCGCTAATCGCTGGCGTGGCGAAGACTCTGGCCGGCATCTGGTTAGTGGCGATCACTTCCGGCTTTGCACCGAGACTGAGTACGGAGATTAAGCCATCGCCAGATACCGTATAAAGATGATCGCCCCCGATAACGGGAGAGGCATAATGCGTTCCGGTCCCCTTGGTCCGTAGTCGCGCCGTCATGTCACCACTTCGATAGTCAATGCTGGTCAGCACGCCCCCATTCTTTACTGTGTAAATGACTCCTTCATACGCGATGGGAGAGGGGACCTCCGGAACGCTCGATTTCACAAGTGTTCGGACTTGGGCAAGACGGTGGTCCTGCTGACCTTCGAGAGGAATCGCTAAAACGCCATGTGTTTGATAACCCGAACGAAATGCTTCAATACCCGCAAGAGTCTGTTCCCATTCTTCTTCATCAATGATCCCGTCTCGATTGTGGTCGCTCTTGGAAAATCGAATAGTTGCTCCATTCATGGGTGCCTCCATCCCGTCAGGGCGATGGAACAACCATAACTTTGGAAATTCACTTTTCGAAATAGAGCGACTTCGGTTCGCGTCGTGCTCCGAAATAAGTTCAGCAAATGACGGGAAGCTGGGACGCAATGATGGCTCGCCCATCTTGTTCCAAGCGGCAACGATGACTTGATCTTCAATGATCACTGGCGTGGACGTCGCGGTTGTAGCCGCTTTTGTTTGCCATTCTCGACGGCCCGTCATGAGATCAAAAAACTGGACGCTTCGAGCGGCATGAAGAATCACTTGATTTCCATGTCGAATCGGACAGGAAGTACAAGCCAGCTCGTCAGTGAACGGTTCGTCAATTTCGACCTTCCAAATGATTTTCCCATTCCGTTTATCGATGGCGGTCAAATAATGATCGACGTGATTGCCGCGATACAGAATCAATCGATTGCCGAATAGTGCGGGGGATGTAGCGTTGCCACCAAATGAACGCGGCTTCGGCATAGGTCTTCGCCATCGCTCCTCACCCTGATGGTCAAAACAGATCAATCCAAAAGAACCAAAGTAGGCAACCACACAATCCTTATCGGCCGTGGGGGTGCTACTCGCCGGATTGAACGAAGGATGACCGCTTTCGAAGTCAACACCCAAGATCTCGCGACGCCAACGTTCGGATCCTCTGTTGAGGTCGATGCAGGTTATAGCAAGTGACTTCGCAACTCGATCGAAACTGGTCAGGAAAAGCAATCCATCGACAATGACCTGAACGCAACCGGCCAAATGCTCTCCGCATTGATGGGCTGGAGCCAAGCCACTTTCGCATCCGAATTGGAGATCGAAGGCGACAAAGCCATTGTCACGCGCGAGGTCGACGGCGGTTTGCAAACCATCAAGGTCAACATGCCAACAGTCGTAACCGTAGACCTGCGCCTCAACGAACCGCGCTATGCATCGCTTCCAAACATCATGAAAGCGAAGAAAAAGCCGCTCGATAAAAAAGCTGCGGCTGATTACGGCGTGGACCTCACACCGCGCTTAACCAAGCTCAAGGTCACAG
>JBCCKZ010000380.1:0-5858 GCA_039027135.1 Planctomycetota bacterium | reverse complement strand
GTCGTGTCAACGCTGGTGGCTGGATTGCTTGCACTCTTTACGGGGCGGGACCTTTCGCTGCGAAAGTTGCGCACGATCGAGATTATTTCATTTGGGGCGATCATCATTCAAGTATCGCTGATGTCCTGGCTTCGCATTGAAGACTCTGTGTTAAGTGGCGAGCTTGGCGAAGCTTTGCTTGCGTCACAATTCATATACACGTTGTTTTGTCTAGTGATACTCGCATATGGAATCTTTATTCCGAACAACTGGCGACGCGCGGCCGCTGTGCTTTTGCCGGTGTCAGTGATTCCGATCGTCATCATGACAGCACTGCCCTGGTTCTCGCCGGAAACGCAAATTCTCAATGAGGAAGGGCAGCTCACAAAGCCGATTCCTGAGACCGTCGTTGCCGCGATGATCGCAATCTTTGGCAGTCATGTGATTCAGGGTGCTAGGCGGGAGGCATTCAAGGCCAAGCAATTGGGGCAGTACACACTGAATGATCTGATTGGCGTAGGAGGGATGGGGGAGGTCTACTCGGCTGAACACCGGATGCTCAAACGTCCCTGTGCTATCAAGCTTATTCATGCCGAGAGCGATTCGAGTGAGAAAGCGATCACTTGTTTTGAGCAAGAAGTGCAGGCTACGGCGAAGCTATCCCATTGGAACTCGGTCGACGTTTACGACTACGGTCGAACGGATGACGGAACGTTCTACTATGTAATGGAGTTGCTTCCCGGAGCGACGCTTGAACAGATCATCACGAAGACGGGGCCCATGCCAACTTCGCGAGCCATTCATTTCCTTGTTCAAATCTGTGACGCGTTGAACGAGGCTCACTCGCTGGGTCTGGTGCATCGTGATATTAAGCCACCCAACATCTTCGCCTCCACTCGCGGCGGCATTCATGATGTCGCGAAGCTTCTGGACTTTGGGCTCGTACGACAGTCATCGGATACCCTCGATGGCCAAGCTGGATTCGCGGGTACGCCCGCTTACATGTCGCCAGAGCAAGCGACCTCTTACGAGTCCGTGGATGGTCGTGGCGATATCTATTCGCTTGGCGCCGTAGCATTCTATCTTGTCACGGGACGTCCTCCCTTCGAGAGCGAAAGCGTGGCTGGACTATTGCTTTGTCATCGAAAAGAACCGGTACCATCCATCCAGTCGTTGAACGCCTCCGTGGATGAAGACTTTCAGATGATCGTGAGCAAGTGTCTCGCGAAGAATCCTGTTGATCGATACCAGGTCGTCTCGGAGCTCGGCGAGGCGTTACGAAAGTGCAAGTCGGCGTCGGATTGGTCACCGAAACAAGCGGACCTCTGGTGGGAAGGGCACGCAGATTTCAGTTTTCAATCAAATCGAGAGACCGAGCCGCTTGCGACCCAAACGATGCCGATATCAAGAAACGTTTAGAGAATACCCTTCTCTTCAGCATACTTCCGGACGTCGCCAGTGATTTTCATCGAGCAAAATGTCGGACCACACATGGAGCAGAAGTGAGCTGTTTTGGCTCCTTCGGCGGGAAGCGTTTCGTCGTGGAAATCGATCGCGCGAGCTGGATCGAGACCGAGAGCAAATTGATCCCGCCAACGGAATTCGAAGCGAGCTTTGGACAAAGCGTTGTCACGAATTTGAGCTGCCGGATGGCCCTTGGCTAGATCAGCCGCGTGGGCCGCGATCTTGTAGGTGACCACTCCTTCTCGGACATCATCCCGGTTGGGTAGCCCCAGGTGTTCCTTGGGTGTGACGTAGCAAAGCATTGCACACCCATACCAACCGATCTGTGCAGCACCGATGCCTGACGTGAAGTGGTCATAGCCCGGCGCGATGTCTGTGGTTAGCGGTCCAAGCGTGTAGAAGGGCGCTTCGTGGCACCATTCAATCTGCTTCTGCATGTTTTCCTGAATGAGGTGCATCGGAACATGACCCGGCCCTTCATTCATGACTTGGCACCCCTTAGCCCATGCACGTTTGGTGAGCTCACCCTGCACTTCAAGCTCGGCTAGTTGGGCGTAGTCGTTGGCATCGGCGATTGAACCCGGTCTCAAGCCGTCACCAATGGAAAAGCTGACGTCATAGGCTGCACAGATGTCACAGATTTCATCCCAGTGCTCGTAAAGGAAGTTCTCTTTCTCGTGATGAATGCACCACTTGGCGAGAATCGAACCACCTCGGGAAACGATCCCCGTCATTCGCTTCGCGGTATGTGGAATGAATTTCTTCAAGACACCCGCGTGAATGGTGAAGTAATCCACACCCTGCTCTGCCTGTTCGATCAACGTGTCACGAAACAGTTCCCAAGTCAGGTTCTCGATCATTCCATGGACTTTCTCGAGCGCCTGATAGATCGGAACGGTGCCAATCGGTACAGGGCTATTTCGAATGATCCATTCACGTGTTGCATGGATGTTCTTGCCCGTCGAGAGGTCCATCACGGTGTCGGCACCCCACTTGGTTGACCATCGCATTTTTTCGACTTCTTCATCGATGGTCGACGCGATGGCGGAGTTACCGATGTTCGCATTGATCTTCACCAAGAAGTTTCGGCCAATGATCATTGGCTCGTTCTCGGGATGATTGATGTTGGCCGGGATGATGGCGCGTCCGCGGGCCACTTCTGAGCGAACAAATTCGGCCGTGATGAAGGCCGGTGTCATGGCCCCCCAGGATTGGCCTGGGTGTTGGTGTTCGATTCGATTGCGGGGGACTTGCTCATTTGGGTCAATCTCTGATGGCCGCGGCATCTCATAGCCTTCAGGCGTTGTGCAGAGTTGTTTGATTCGCTCCGATGCATCCGGTGGTAGGTCGCTGAGTTTTGGATACTTGTCGGCGATCGTCTCAAACTCTTCCTTGCGACCAAGGTTCTCTCGGATCGCAACGTATTCCATCTCCGGTGTGATGATTCCTTGGTCGGCATACCACTTTTGAGTGACCGGATGCCAATCGCGTTCCTTTCCCTCTTCGACGGCTTCGCCACTACCTTTGGCTCGCATCGGTTCCCGCTTCAAACCGGGATACTCTTTGAGCTTGTTCTTGGGAGCTTTGTGCTCGTTGTATTTCTCGGCGTGCGATTCCGAGAGGTATCCGTTGTCCTCTGGTTTGACGTCTCTTCCTTGGTAAGACTCCACATCGAGTCGGTCCAAGATCCATTGACGCCGTACCGCCGGTAAGCCTTGGGTCACATCGCCTTGAAAGTCCGGATCGCCCCAAGGACCCGAGCAATCGTAGACACGGACGGGAGCATTCTTCTCGATGACGCCATCAGGATGCCGAGTATCGGAGACCCGGATCTCACGCATGGGAACTTTGATGCCGGGATGGATCTCACCTTTAACATAGATACGCGAAGAGTTCGGGAATCGAGTGGGATCATCCTCGATTGCCTTGATCTCCTCCGAGTTGTCGATCTCTTCAGTGAATTGCCCCGTGTAATCCGCTCTTTGCTTGGCGCTCTCTAGGACATTGAGAGTCAGCGATGGGTGTTCCGGTGCAGCCATTGGTTTTCCCTAGTGTGAAGAGTTCGGGAAAACTAACTCGGTAAGGAGAAGCAAGATGACGTTTGGGTGATCGTCACTCGTCTCGCTCCCTTCGTCGGTATAACCCGCATCAGGTTCGAAGGGTTGCCTCGACCTAGTTGTCGAAACTCTCAGTCCTCGGGGACACCCCTGCAATCCACTAGGATAACGGTTTAGGTGCATTCTTCAAGAAGGCAAGAGGCCCCCCATCTTGGCTGGTTTCACCTGCGGGTGGCCTGCGAATGCGACGGCTGCAATAGGGGGGCTTTGCGACGCTGCAAGGGCAATGGGACGAGGTTCAAAGCGAGAGGGACGATCTCAAATGGACGATCGCATCTTAATGCTCTCGTATGCCCGGCCCCTTCATTCGCTTCGCTCATATTCGGGTCACGGCTCACATTGACCCAACGAATGTGTAAACAGTCACGCCCCCCAAGGAGGTCGTTCGGAGCAACGTTTTATGGCGTTGCCATGTACAGTGCGTTGTACACGCCGACGGGACTGGTTGCGTGGACGAAGTCGGTGTAGAAGCTAACCAAACGGTATCCATGACGAGCCAGTTCAGCATTGATCGGGAACAGCGTCCCGTTGGAGGTCTGGTCAGAATCCGGGCAGTAGAACTCAAAGAGAACGAAACCAATACGCTTCTGCGTGAGCATCCGATTGGCGCCGGTGATCGTACGCAGATCCGCCCCTTCGGTATCGGTTTTCAAGACGTCGATACGATCGATCTGTTGTTCCTCGCAAAACGAATCGAGTGTGCGAAGTTGGATAGTCTCCGTCTTCACGAATGTCTCATTCTCAGGCGAAATGATTGGGGAGGCATCGCATGTGGACGCGAAGACACTCGAACCGTAGACGTTGATCTCCGCCGTTCCATCGATATCGCTCAGCCCAAATGGATGGCAATGAACTTTCGTGAGCGACGAGGTGTTTTGGCGTAGCTGTTCAAAGGTTGAGGGAACCGGTTCGAATGAATGAATGCATTCAGCACGGGTTCGCTGAGACCATTTTTGGGCGGTCTGGCCGATATTAGCACCGACATCGAACATCGTCTCGACTGATGTGAAATTTGGGTTCCAGCCTTTCCTCGCGATGCGGTCGACATCGTCAAGCCAATCGACGCCCATCCGCTTCGTACGAAGCAAGCGGTAGCCGGTCTGCGTTTTTAGGCGGTGCGAAATTCGCTTGGCAAAGTTTTTAGCAACGGCAGGCACGATTTGTTCCTAATCCAGTGAACCCAACGAACAACGATTCTGTGGCCTATCAAAAACCGGCTTCAGTTTGCAATACCACCTTCCTCCAAGGCCTGTTGTAAGTTGGCCTGGCTGATGTCGATGGGGGTTTCCTTGCCCGCACGCGTGCCATAACTCGCCCACACCTCAGGATTGACTCCGTCGTTGATGAAGGCGACTGCACCATCGCCCATAAGAACGTGTGCGCCGCCAATATGCAGACTGGATGCGTTGTAGATACCGTCGTCCGTCTTCAGACTTCCGAAAGATAGGTTGAGTGAGTTGGGAGGTAAGATCGTGCTGAAGCCTCCAATCGCAGGAGCGCCGTCGGCCCAGCAAACTCCACGTCCAAAGTCACAGATTTCTTGATCTGTTCTGATGCGGTTGTCGTCGTCGATGAAGGCACCCGAATCGAGATTAGGAAGGTCCGACAGTTCATCCGCGTCCACATCACGAATGATGCTCGCGAACCTCTTGCTGTTCTTTGCGAAGGTCGCTGTCTCGCCCATTGCAATGGTGTTGCTTAGACCATCAAGCACATCATCTCGTTTGCTAACCATGCCGGCACTAAAAATGCCCGAGACGGACTGAGATGAAACCAGGTTTCGTGAATCGGTCCCGTGACAGAAGACATAGCTGGTTGAAGTGATCGAGTCGTGCGACGATTGGTCTGACGGACATTGCAACGTCATGATGGGTGAGGTCCACAGTGGATCGACCAGTCGCTTAGACGATGGATAGCTTGGCAGAGGGACTTTTCCAATCGATGCTTCGACCTGTTGGTAAAGCGTGCTGGCCTCAAGGTATGGCAACAGCTCAATTAGCCCGGAATACGTCTGAGTTTCCGATCGAGAGTCAAACTTCCACAAGCTGGAGGGAAAGTGATTGAAGGTTGATTCGTAGTTGTAGAGCGATAGGCCAAGCTGTTTCAGGTTGTTGGAGCATGCCATTCTTCTTGCTGCTCCTCTCGCTGATCTCATGGAGGGAAGCAGTAGACCAAGTAAAACGATCACGATTCCGATCGCGACCAAGACTTCGATGAGTGTGAAGGCAGCTCTTGACGCACGTACGAAGGTTCCTTTCATTTCACCGCCTTTAGACTCGGTCTGGTGTTGATTTCCTG
>JBCCKZ010000379.1:0-5860 GCA_039027135.1 Planctomycetota bacterium | reverse complement strand
CTGCTGGTGAATGCCAGCAAGCGGCTTTTATTACCGATTGAAAGTTCTTCGAGATTCAACGATCGAACTCCTCAGAATCATTAGCTCAAATGGCGAAATTCAAGTCGGCTGACGCACTCCGAAGAGATCGATGTCGTTCTCGTTGGCGGCGATGGTCGTATGCGGGGCTGTTGCTGGGGCTGCTACCGATCACTGTGACTCACCATGTGATCATCGCATTGTACGGAAGTACCCCCAATACCGCCGCGACCATCCTGAGCTTTGTGTATGTCGCTCAAGAAGCGATCGTCGGGTTCATGGTGATGCAGATTCTCATCTGGTGGCAATGGAAGCCGCCAGCTGAACGTCGACGAACCACGATGCTCAAGCTATTGCTGACGTTTCTGCTGGGGAACGTGATCGGCGTCACTTCGATTCAATTCAGTTTCAATATCGCCATTGGCTTCTTTCCAGCAGTCGCGATCCAGCTTGGATTCCTATCTCTTAACGCGATAGCCAACTGGTGTGCGCTGGTTGTTGTTGGTTGCGTCACCCTGTTTCGCTTTCATGATAAGCATCAGAATACAGAGACGCTCGACAAAGAGCCGTCCCGCGAACGGCTATCCATTTCATCATTGATGTTGGTGACGTCATTTGCAGCGATCTTGATGGTCTTTCTCCGTTGGACTAGAGCATTTTACAGCGGGAGCGAATTTGCTGAGTTCTTGGTGGTAAGGGATGAGGCGAATGTGATTTTGTTGATCACGACCTCGTTAGTCAGGGTCTTCTGCCTGATAGCCGCAGCCTTGGCCTACTCGAGAAAGAATCTGCCGGTGGCATTTCTGTTGATCGTCGTGGCACTTTCGACTTCGGTTGGTGGTGGGGTGTTGTGGTTAATCGCATCGGGGTTTCCCGCATCGTCACTAACAATCGACAGCATCATCACGCCATTGGTGGCCATTGTTGCGATGGTGGTTTTGCACTTGATTGCATTTCGATTTTGGTCCACCGCGGGATTTGGTTTGGCTATTGGAGCCAACGAAGAACAGCTCCGATCGAAGCAAGGTGTGAAGTCACTCAGTTGATTTCCGAGGCCGGAGGGCGTATTTAGAGACCGAGCTCTTGGTATTAAAAGCAGACAAGATCGGTCGACAATTGTGCTGTATCTTTGCGTCGTTTCGGCTAGCCGCGGAGCGGCGGCAGCTTCATGCCGTGGAGCTTGCTCCAAGGTCAGTTTGCGAACAACACGATACGACGAAAGTCCCCTTGAGATGAGCACCGGCGGACAAGCCCGCCGGCAGTAAGCTATCGCCCATCCTGGGCTTGCCAGTCATGGCATTGTGTCTAGGGGCACTGTGTCTAAATGCACTCAGAATAACGCGGCGCTAATGCACCTAGTGTGATGCGACTAACTCGACTTTGAGACCGTGATCGCAATTTGAAATGGTGCTGTTCCACGTTGGGATGGCTAGAGCCCTTTGTTGAGCAAGCAAGCTCTCAATTGGAACTGCGTGCTAGCCTATCGACTGCTTTCGAAACCACCTCTGGATTCAGCGTTCCATCTTTGGCGATCGCGTTTGACGGCATTCGCTCGAGGTTCCACGTCTCAGTGTAGCTCGCGGTTTCTCCCGGAGCGACGGTTTGAGCGGGGCCAATGGGTTCAACTTCGATCGTCTCACCGGTTGATGGCTGCCAAGTTGAAAAGGTCAACGCACCCGCTTCGAGGTAGGGAAGATCAGGAAACATTTCAAAGCGTTTGACGAATGCCCAGCGATCTGGCCAAACCACGGCCGCCCAATTGGCCATCGTGTCCATCCCGAGTTTGGGTTGCAGAGGTGGTCCTGTCTGGATCAAGAAATCATCATTGACAATGACATTGTCGTCCTCGGGCCGAAGTTTCATTGCACCGTTCTCGTATCGAACATAACCATTGGGAAATCGACGGAAACCCTCGCGTGGAATGACGAACATGCCACCGCCACGAACGAGGGTGCGACTCCAGTGACAATAAGTGAACGGTTTGTCTCCCACGTTTTCGACCGACTGTTTGCAGGTCAAAGAGCCGTCCATTGGATTCAGCGTAAACTCACGGATTAGTCGCAAAGACAAACGTTCATTGATCGGGCTGGTCATGCGTACGGACAATTCATCAAGCCGCTCCACTTCCCAAGGCGCTTTTTGCCATTCCTTACGTGGGCCGATCATCAGTTCGGGGCCAATGTCGAAACGTCCCGCCGAAGGGTTCTTCGACCAGTTGGTTTGAGATCCCGTGGGACCAGGTTGGTCCTGATCAGCATCCGAGAGGAAAAGGGCATCGATACCTTGTCGACTGTACTGCAAGACCCGGCCACCGATGGGTCCAAGTATTACTCGAACGCCATTCGATTCCATCACGGGGCAATCCTTCATCTGCCCGATCGTGGTGCGATCATCTGGCATTTCGTCTTCCTTGTCAGGCGTATCTTCTTCGGTGGGGGCTTGGCGTAAAAAGGCAATCAGATTGGCAACTTGTTTCTCAGTCATCTGGGCCAGGAGACCCATTGGCATCGGCGATTGCTCAAGCACACGGCGAGCCTCGATATCGTCAATTGATAGCTCATGAACCCTCCCGTTTGTTTCCGTGAGCACAACGTTCTCGTCGGACTCAATCGCGATGCCCGAAAGAGTCGCGCCATCAATGGTGAGAATTTGAATGGTTCGCCATTTTGGATCAATCTTGAGTGACGGATCAACGATGTGGCTGAGCAGTTCTTTGGTGGTATGTTCTTTCGCAAAAGCCGCAATGTCCGGTCCGGCGACTCGTCCAACATCACCAACACGATGACATTGTTGGCACTGGCTTCCGCTTGCCGCGGCGAACCAACGTCGGCCTTCCTCCGCATCACCTTTTAGCGCGACCAAACGATCGAGATCAGGTGCGTTCCCAACGAGCTTGACTCGCTTCTCGGGGTTCAACCAAGGTCTCATCAAGCCACGGATAAGAGGTGCCGATTCCGTGCCGATGGCATCAGTGATGGCTGTGTCGGCAGCGTCGGATAACATCGCTGCTTTCGATCGCAGTTCTGAAGGCCCTGCCGTTTCGGAATTGAGAGTCTTGCCGGCGAATTCATAGGCCAGTTGCATCGTTGCTGAAATCGCTGGTGTACTTGGCGAGGCATCTTCAAGATCACTGTCTTGAGGTGTTGTCGTCGGCATGCTCGAGATCCACTCCCAAAGGACGGACAACGCTTCGGGAGGAAGGTCATGGTGGGCTAACTTTGGCATCGCACCGGCGCCCGACGTCATCGCTCGGTAGAGCAGGACGGAGCACTCAGGGTGTCCCGGTGCGAGTATCCGTGCATCTGGTAGCCCAAAGTCGCCCTGCAGAGGTGGCTGATCGAGTGCATTGGTTTGTTCTAGGCTTCGCTTCCAACGCAAATCCAAGTTGGTTGCTGCTCCGCCCGCCGGCCGATGACAGGATGAACAATTCATTGCAAGGTAGGACTTGGCACGATCCTCCAGGGTCGCTTATTGGTCGTTTCTGGTACGCAAGGGGCGAACAATGCGGGTTATTTTCTTTGCCGGGTCAGCCCACCCACTGGCGACCATGGATTGCCAGTCCATTAAAGAAGTTGTGTAGGACCCATTCACGCTGCGGCTCGGCGGGACGCGAGTTAATTGGTCCGGGCGAAATGTCATCGGGCCACGATTGGCGACGTGGTGGCACGCGAGGCACTGCGTCCGAGAAGCAAAAACATGCTCGTAGGTTACGTCGCCAAAACGCGGATCGCGAATCGTCAGCTCACGACGATCACCCTCAGCCGGAACCAGTTCGGCATCGCTGCCGTCTTCTAGCCAGCGATAGGTATAGGGTGTCCATCGAATTTCATCGGCGACTAAAACCTGTGTCTCGATGGGTTGAGGCTCATCGCTTCCGGCTACATCGCGAAAGATCGTGAGCGCGACAGTCGTACCGGAGACGTATGGATGGTGATCACCACTGGGTTGGACGGGTAGTGGTGCGTTGCCGGGGGCAGCAATCCATCGCCGGGTCGTAGCCACACCGCGGTTCATTTCAACGTTTGGCTGATACTCGAGCACACCACTGGCCGGGATCATTTGCGCCGTATCGACGAACAAGCCTGTTTCGCTCAAGCGTCGCGGGAACGTTTGTGATTTGGATGCCGAGTTGGGTGCCAGGCGGTGCAAGCCACCTCCTCCAAGATCAACGATCAAAATGTCGGTGGATTCGTTTTGGTCATCAGGCGTCAGGTCGAGTTCGAGAAAATCGATGAGCTTGAGTCCCGTTGAGGCGACCGGGTGAACGCTCACGGGATCACACGATGCATCCCCTGCCCAAATCATTCCATTCATGTAGCAACCAAACATATAGCACTGTTCAGCCTTGAGTTCGGATGCCGGTACACGCCAGTTCTTTGACGGAAAGAGCCCACCGGTGATCGACTGAGCCTTGGATCGATCCATGATGATCGCGGGAGGGATGATCTCTCCAAAAGCCGTTGGCTGATCGGGGGCGATTGGATGAGGGCCTTCGTATAACGACCAGCCGCAGTTTCCCCCCGGTTGGATCTTGTGGATCATCTCGCATTGTTCCCAGCCGACATCTCCCACCCAAAAGGAGTCGTCGTAGGGACTGAAGGACGCGCGAAAGCCGTTCCTTAATCCGGCCGCATAAATCTCCGATGCAATGTCTGGGTTTGAGCTGAATGGGTTGTCGTTGGGAATCACGTAAGGAGATGATTCGGTTGCGTGACTGACATCCAAACGCAGGACTTTACCGCGAAAGTCATTCGGGTCTTGGGCTTTACGGTATTGATCTGGCGGAAACGGTCGTGATCCATCGCCTGAGGTGGCCCACAGATAACCGTTAGGTCCAAAGTTCAAGGAAGCGCCCACATGATCACCGGATGGATAGGTGATGATGTCCAGTCGAGATGCAGGGTCAATGCTCGACACCTCGCCGAGGTCGTTCACGTCGCACGTGAAGCGTGATACGCGGCTGCCGCCTTCGGTTAGATGCGGAAGGATGGCCCAGAAAACATAGATGTAACCATTGGTTTCGAATTGCGGGTCGGCGGCGAGATCACGGCACGCGGCCAACTTCTCGCCGGCTGCCGTCGCGACTTGGGATAGGTCCAAGAGAACCCGTGAGGAATTGGGATTATCCAAATCAATGCGGTGAATGCCTCCGCGTCGCTCAAGCACGAATAGCGAGCCCGTTCTTTGTAAGGAGTCAATTGATATTGATGATGTAATGGCATCGATCGCCACCGGTTGATTGAATTCTGTATTTCCCCAGCGTTCGATACGCAGTGGCAATGGTGGTTCAGGCGTTCCTGCGAAATTTGAAGTCGTCCATGCCGGTCGTTGCTTGTTGGCGGTGGTTGTCAGTTCATTGGCGTGAGATGTGATCGGTATCACCGTCAACAAAAAGACAATGATCGAGAGCCCGAGTGCCCAATGCATGCTCAACTCGGCACTCGAATCGGTGGACGCAGGGGTGGAATGCGACACGATACGAATTCAGTGGTAAAGAAAACTTGAAAAGAGAAGAGCCGCTCACTCCGAGCGGAGTTTTTGCTCAGCAACTAGTTTAACTTACCCTCGGGGCAGTGGTGCTAGCACGTCCTCTCACCTTTCCTTCGGGCATGGGTATCAACGCAATTGACTTCACCCTCCTTGGGGCCATTGGTATCTACACAAGTTACTCAATCGGAGTGAGCCGTGGCCCGAATGTGAGCGGAGCGAACGAAGGTGCCGGGTACGAGACAGCTTCGTGAGGTGTTTGTCCTGCAAAACATGGATTCTTTGCTCATGCATTGGCCCGATGCCTTCGCGGCTACGCCGCATCCGGCCTACGGCTCACATAAAAGCTGCGTTT
>JBCCKZ010000378.1:0-5868 GCA_039027135.1 Planctomycetota bacterium | reverse complement strand
TCTGAACAGCGTCCGTCTATGATCAACTCACTTGCCCTTCGTGTCTTACTTGCAATATTGGCCGCAAGCGTCTTATCTCAACTCATTCAATTGAAAACTCGCGGGAACGTATCTTCGACGCTCAACCACGAATGACCACCGGTGCTCGAAAATGCGTTTGACGGGGTTCTTGAATTCACGACAGTGCTTTCGAAAGGAGCATAAAATCTTCGTGCAATACTTAGCTCGACTTTTTCCGTTCCGATTGCTGTTTGAAAGGCGGCCTCCCTACGTCAGATTTGTGACTTCTCACAGTTACAAGTCCAGGCAAGGAAGCCGCCATGATTCGTGTCCCCCGAGATTTTAGGCCACTACTGGATCAGTTGTCATCGGCAACTCAGCGTCCTGAAACGGCGCGACGTCTGATTCTGTTCTCTGCTACTGCCCTACTGATGATCGGCGATCGTACGGTTTCAGCCGTTCTTCGTCTCTTGGCCATGATCGAACCGCTCAATCCGTCGACCTACCACCGCGTGTTCTCGCATCGAAAATGGTCTGCACGCAAGTTCGCTCGAATCATCGCGGGATTTGTCATCAAACGTTTTTGTCCCACTGGGGTTGTTCGTCTGGTTGGTGACGAGACGGTTGACGGACATCGCGGCAAGAGAGTTTACGGAAAAGCACGACATCGAGATGCAGTGCGAAGCACGCATTCTCACACGGTATACCGCTATGGACACAAGTGGATTGTTCTGGCCGTCTTGGTGAGGCTTCCCTACACCAGTCGTCCCATTGCTCTGCCGATACTGGTTGCTCTTTATCGTGATCAGAAAACGAACGCGGCGGAGGGCCGTTCACACAAAACGCCAGCCGAATTGATGTGTGGGTTACTGGCGATGCTGATGCACTGGTTCCCCGAGAAAAGATTTGTTTTCGCCGGTGATTCCGCTTACGGCACCCATCAAATGTCGCGTTTCGCCTCTCGCCACCGAAAACGATTCTCGCTGGTCAGCAAGTTCGTCGCCGACGCGAATCTATTCAAGCTCCCGCCTCATCGTCGGCCGGGAACCAACGGGCGTCCGCGCGTTAAAGGCGATGCCCTGCCCAAGCCTTGCGAAGTAGTCGCTCGAAAGAAGCGAGGCAAGAAGCTTCGTGTTGGCTGGTACGGAGGCGGATGGCGAAATGTGGAAGTGATCACAGGTATAGGGCATTGGTTCAAGAGTGGCAAAGGCCTGGTGGAGGTTCGCTGGGTCTTCGTACGAGATCTCGATGGCACGCACCGAGACGAGTACTTCTTCACAACGGATGTATCGCTGCCGGCAACCGCAGTCATTGAAATGTATGATGGTCGATGGAATGTCGAGACAACTTTCCAAGAGCTTCGAGCCCACCTCGGCTTGGAAACCACGCGTGGCTGGCATCGCAACACGGTTCTTCGGATGGCACCATGCTTGTTCGTGCTGTACACAATTGTCGTGGTGTTTTACGACACGATGCCGCAGAGTAGCCCGCACCTGAAAGAGCGGATCTGGCTCGGCAAAGAGTTCATCACGTTCAGCGACATGATTATCAGCGTTCGCCACTACCTGTGGATGAATTGGGTTTTCGAACAGGTGCCACAGGGAGGGGATATCCGGAAACTCTCGAGACCAATCAAAAGGCTGCTAGACTTTGGGCTCACGCAAGCTACATGACGGAAAAAGTCGAGCTAAGTTCGAATTCGGCGTCGGCTTCGAATGGGGTTGTTCCGCAAGGCCGCGGGATCATCTCACCCTCCGATACCTAGGCATGAAAAGCTTTGATCCACTCGAAATCTGATCGGTTCGATTACGTTGCTGAAACTCGTTCGACGAGAATGGTATTCAAATTGGTAAATATCTTTCGATCTCAACCACCTTCACTCCCGAGTTTCGTCACCTCGATCCGAGTTGCCGATCTCCATCACCAATCGCCATAATCGACACTGATGATAGGGATAGCATGAGATCGCACAAGAAACGAACACTTTGGTCCGTAACGAACACGAATGTATGAATAGCAAGCAAAGACACGTCGACTACGAAAGAGTCGCCTGCCCCATCGAAGCAACGCTTGAGTTAATCGGCGGCAAATGGAAAGGCATCGTACTGTTCTACCTCCTCGATGGCCGACTCCGGTACAGCGAGCTGCACGAGACGATCGGGTGTGTCAGCGAACGCATGCTGACAAGGCAACTACGTGAACTAGAGTCTGCTGGCCTCGTTAAACGTATTGTCTACGCAGAAGTTCCCCCTCGCGTTGAATACGAACTAACAGCCGTTGGCAGGACGCTCGAACCTGTCATTTCAACGCTAAAACAGTGGGGAGATTCTCACGCCCTCGGGTTGCTTGCGGAACTTGACTCATGAAGCCTAAAAACTAGCTGACACAGCAGCCCAAAAGCACATCCTCATCAGTGTACTTTTCGCTAAGAAATCCTGTGCCTTCCCATGCTGTCCTGGCAAGTACTCTCGATGACTGACTCGTCCAATGGGTTTGTTACACAGGCTGCTCATTGAGGCGGTTCGACATTAAAGCCGCGATCTGCAGATCCCCCTTCAAAAATCGCTTTCCGAGGATGCGATCGCCAAACTCGATTAGTAGATACAGATAGACGCACCTGATCGGCGTGATGACCTATTTGAATCCGTTGGCTGACCAATGGGCATGAGCATAAAAAATCCGAGGTTCTGGTCGTTTCGACCGGCAACTCGATCTCGTATTCCAGAGCTAGACTCGTCTTTTGTCCGCAGCCCACTGGACGCTCAAATTCACGAGGACCTACCGCCATGCCGACTGTGGCTCTCGACTAACCGACGCCGCAGGTGTCCTCGCTAGATGAAATCTCATTTGACATGATTCGGAAATAAAGACGACGGAATTCTGAAAGACTTCGATTCCTGGACAGTACCTGTCGTTAAAGAGTCCGATCAAGTTGTCGCCCACTCGATTGCCAATCGATGACAGCACCTCAACTGTTCTGTGCCAAGAGTCTTGCCAAGAGAACTGCTTGTGGCTGTCTCCCAGGCCTGAGTGAAGTCGCGGTGGCAATATGGGTATTCGCCATCAAAACCCTTTTTCATCAATTGCTCAGCGTGCAGCGAGATTGAATCGGCAGAACAAAAGCAAAGCAGCAATAAAAAATGCAAGAACAATTTTCCATGAACAATCGATGGATGTTTACTTTGGCTGCGGCCATCATGCTGTCCCCCGCATGCGTTATCGGCACCTACGTGATCGATAAATCCAGCGTCTCGAATCTCCTTTTCAAACTCATGCTCTTGGCTTTCGTTTGGGGTGGTTGTTTCCTGCTGGCACGATGGGTCGGAAGTATGTTGTGGAACAAGTTTCACTCTTCAAAGGCCGCCATGATTCTCGCGCACGAGATGGGATTGGAGACTCTCTATCAAAAAGATGATCCAAAGTTTTCCCTTTATGGCAGATCGTTTCAGGGCGTCCCTTATGCAATCACTCCGGTGCAACACACATTCCGCACCAATATGGATGGCGAAGGCCACGTTCGCTTCGAGGTGTATCTTCGAATTGTGATCCCGATTGAAAACCAGACACTTTCTGGAGTCCGTGTTCATCGTTCACCGAAGGACTACGGCAAAGCTGAAAATTTTGAGAGTGTGTTCCCAAAAATGGAAAATGTTCAAAAAGTAGGCGACAGAGTGAAACAGGCCATGTTTAACTTTGTAGCCAAACAATACGAAAAAGAGAGTCGTGCTCCACATTTGACCAACGCCAAAATGAGAAACCTGGGACTGTTGGACAGGTACTACATTGCTGACGGCACCATTTATGAAATGGTGTTTTCGGATACGGCGATATTCCTTTTACACGATCATCCCAATCCTCTCTCCATCACTCCGGAGAGATTGCGAACAGTCCTCGGTGAAATGCTTGATGTGGTGAGAGTCGCGGAAATGAGGTGAGGATCAAGGTCGGCCGATCCTGTTCAGAGGGGCTCCGGAAGGCTTAACCGCCGAAGGAAAAATGCGTGATGAACTCCAAAGACGCAGATAGGGATATCACAAGACTGAGGACACCGATTCGGTGCGGCCAACGCTGAGCGAGTTTGTACAAATCGACTCGAGTTAGATGGCGGTACACGTAAGCTGGTGAGAAAGCAAAATCTTCGGCTTGTCGCTTTTCCTAACTACGCCTGGCGTTTTCAAGACGCACGACATGCATCCAAGAAGCAGGACCGATATCTTGAACATCAACAAACGGAGCCAGGCCGAGTGAATCTGCTCAAGACCGACGGATGTCGCATTCGCCTACTATCCCTCTGGGAGGTCTGAACCTTGAGTCTCGGGCAAGAACGCTAGGAAGACCAAACCGAGTAGAAAGAAACTGCCCAAGATGCTGATCGCGAGACGCAGGTCGTATTCGGCTTTGAGCCACGCGCTTAACCAAATGAGAACCGGCGCCGCCAACAACCGTCCCACGTTGAAGCAGAACCCCGAACCCGTCGCCCGAAGATGCGTCGGAAACAGAGTCGGAAAGTAGACGGCATAGCCCGCGTGGATCCCTTGAGCAAAGAACGCGAACGTGGGAAGCAACACCAGCAGCATACCGTAGCTACCCACATACGAAGGTAACCAACAAACCACGGGCGTTAAAAACAATGCTGCGAGATGCATCAGAGTAAAAGTCTTTCGGCTACCGAGACGAGCACTCAGCGGCCCAAAGGCCAACATCCCCAAACCCGCACCAGCCGTCTGGATAAATCCAAATGCAATCTTCGATTTACGGGACCAATCTTCATCACCCGCTCTCTTCAAAAAATCCGCGGCAAGATCTTGACCAGCCACCACCACACCCCAGAACGTTGCCAGACCAACCATCGCGAGTAGCGCCCCCAGCACGGCTCGCATTCTCCAACGTGGCGTTCCCAACAGATCACGAAAACTACCCATGTCACCTTTCTTGGTCTCCCGAGCCGCTTTCCATGACTCCGGTTCCTTGAGAAAGAAGCGCACCGCCAAAACAAGTAGCGCCGGAAGGACTCCGATCAAATAGGCGTACCGCCACTGACTACCTACCAAAAGACCAGCGGCGGCGGCGAGCCAAAGACCACCAACGCTGGTGGCATGAAAGATCCCGCCAGCTCGCTCTCGTGCTTCTTTTGGAAACACTTCGGCGACGAGCGCGGCGCCGACCGCCCACTCACCACCGACACCCATGGCAACCAAAAAGCGAAGCACACCGACTTGCCAAATCTCCCCAGCGAATGCGGTCAGGCCGGAGAACAATGAGTAGAACAAAATGGTCAGTGCCATTACTGGGTTTCGGCCCCAACGGTCACCCAGCGAACTGAACAACAAACCACCAAACGTTCCCCCAACCAAAAAGATCCCCAGAAAACGTTCGCCCCAAATCCGCACGAGCGGATCATCTCCATCGACATCCAACAGGTCCGGGAGCATATCGCCACGGGTCAAGTTGTAGATCTGTCCCTCAAATGCATCGAACATCCATCCAAGAGAGGCGACCGCCAAAACCAGCCATTGGTAGCGTGTGACTTGCGAATACCAAGCAGTTTGCTTTGATGACATGACGAGATTTATAGGAGATAGGTGTGAATCGCTAGCTTACCCTCCCGCCGGACATTGGTGTCTAAACAAGGCGCATGACTAGAGAACACAGCGGTTTGGTTAGCCTTGGGCCGGATGCGGCGTAGCCGCGGAGGCACCGGGCAAAGGAACAGTGCAACATGAGCAATCTTTTGCGGCGCGTTGTTCCCAACGACTGCCGCTTGACCGGCCACCTCATTCACTACGCTCATATCCGTGTCGCGGCTCACATCGCAAAATCGAACTTGCGTAAAAGATAATGCGCTCTGGCGAGATAAATCAAAAACGC
>JBCCKZ010000377.1:0-5891 GCA_039027135.1 Planctomycetota bacterium | reverse complement strand
GCAATCGCGTCGATGTTCAGCTGAATGATCTTTCGTTTCGGAAAGAGTTCCGTCAGTGATTGCAGGCACCGATTGTCAGCCTTTCGATCACCAAATTGGGGAGCGATCACGGCTCCGTTGACGACATAGAAATTGATGTAGCCGGCGGCGAAATCCCCCGTACGCCAATCTTCTCGGATACGTCTTGGGGATTCCAGCGTGACAACTTTCAGTCGCCTTCCTTTGCCATCAGTGGTTGTTTTGAGGATTTCCAAGTGCTCGCGTGTCACGTCATAGTCAAATGAGTCGCGATCCATTTCGAGCCCTGCCACGACCACGCCAGGACGCGCAAATCGTGCGTAAAAGTCGGTGTGCCCATCGGTGATGTCGTTATTGCGGATACCGGGTAACCAAATGATCTTGTGCAAGCCCAGCAAGTATCGAAGCTCATTTTCGATATCCTCCCTCTTCATGGCAGGATTGCGATTGTCATTGACGAAACAGCTTTCCGTGATGATGGCTGTGCCTTCGCCATCGACTTCGAGGCCGCCCCCTTCACCGACGATATCACTGGCGAGGTAAGTCGCCCTGGCTTGATCGGCTACGAAGCCAGCCACAGTGGCATCTCGGTCATGAGCTTGCTTATTCCCCCAGCCGTTGAAGTTCAAATCAACCGCGCCAAGCTCTATCTCACTATCAGTGTTTTTAACGACGAAAGTGGGCCCCGTGTCGCGAATCCAAATGTCGTCTAGATCCGCCTCGACAAGCTTGACTTTCTGACTGCATAGACGCGAAGCGAGCCTCATGTCACTTGACCGAGCGAGCATTTTTACGGGCTCGAATTTCGCAATTGAGTTTGCGATGTTAGCCAGGCTTCGCTGAACACCAGACGTGAGGTCGTCCCAGATCTCCTCATCTGCACCAAACGCCATCCAAGTGCATTCATGGCGGGCCGCTTCATCTGGCATTCGCCAGTTCGCGTTGGTTGTTCGATTTGCCATGAGGTATCTGTTTTGCAATAGGCAGCTGGACACAGCGATACCGCTGGACCGGAGAACGTTTCGACGTGAGATCATAGATTCTCCTATGTTGGTAAGAACGCGATTAGCAATCGACTACTCGTTGGCATTCTTGTCACGATCAAGGAATCTCTTTGCTCGATCAGCGGCAGCGTTCATCAATGAATCTGCTTTGTCAGTGGCCGTGTCAGATAGTTTATCGGAGTCGATTTTCTTGATCGTTTCTATTGTTTTGGCTGCCCCAGTCGTAAGTACGGGTTGTACTTCATCCGCGAATGCCTGGAATCGAGCTTCTACGCTTTCTGTCGTCGCAACTGCTCTTTCGAGCTTTGGTAGTAGTCCAATCAACAGGGCACCCAAAGCGATCCCCATCACAATGAGGTTGGCAGCTAAAAGCGTTATGACCCACGTTAGTTTTTTGGATGATTGGCTGTCGTTCATCATTCGTCTTGTGCGTCTATAGATTGGTGTATTGGAGTTCGAGTGCTAGTGTGTTGTTTATTCTTAGCCCGAAGTCTCAGCATGGGACCTCATCATGTCCCTTGCCGACGCTGCGGGCTAAGCACCAACAGGCCGCTTGTCGGCTCCACTTCGACGCTATCGCTTTCACATCGTAATCCTAATCCTCAGGTATCTCATCGACACTCAGCGTTTCGACACCAAGCGTCTCGCCGATGAAGGACGTGATCATCTGCTGCATGTGCCATATTTGTTTCGGATCATTCACCGAGTGTGCGGCACCGGGGTAGATCATCAAGTCAAACAGCTTCCCGGATTTTTGAAGTGCCTCCGCCATCCGCAGTGTGTTGATGGGCAAGACATTGTCGTCGGCCTCGCCATGAATCATTAGCAATCGTCCTGACAACTGATCCGCTTTTTGCAGAACGCTGGTTGAGTCGTAGCCGGCTTGATTGTCGTCGGGATGACCCATGTAGCGTTCGGTGTAGATCGAATCATAGGTCCGCCAATCCGTGACAGATCCTCCTGCGATCCCACCGGCAAAGATCTCCGATTGCGTCATCACCGACAAAGTAAGGAAGCCTCCAAAGCTCCATCCGCGAATCATCATCCGTTTGCTATCGACCCATGATTGATTCGCAATCCATCTTGCCGCCGCGATGGTTTCCTCGGTTTCCAGTGCTCCCAATTTTCCGTCGATCTCCCATGAATTACGAATCCCCGTCCCTAAACTTGAACGATTGTCGATTACTACAGTGGCAATCCCTTTTCTAGCTAGGTACGAGCGGAAGAGCATTCGTTTGGTCGACCAAACATCACGCACGCTCGATGCTCCGGGGCCGCCATAGATCTCGACCACAACCGGGATGGGGCCCTCGGTCGCTTTTGGGCGAATCGTCATGGCTGGCAACTCGGGTAATCCATTAGAAGCGATGGAGATGAGTTCAAGGCGAACATCCGCTAGGTCGATCGCCAGCTTTGGGTTATCAAGTATCTGCAGCAGTGTGGTATTTACTTGTTTTGTTTCGTCGACATCAATCCGGTAGAGACTTAACTCGGGTGGCGTTGATGCGGTGCTGCTGGTCACTACCGCATGCTGAAAATCACTTGAGAACAAAACCGATTGATCGCCTGACGATTCCTGGAAGTGGCTAGCTGTCTCGTCATTCTCGTTGAACCGAGTTCCGTCTTCGTTCGCGGGTTTCTGATTACTGTCGTCAGAGCTCGGAAGGACGACAAAACCCGAACGGTGCTGTCGCGTTTGGCCGTCGAACACTCTGAGGTACATCTCTTTTCCTGACGGGAAAACACTGAAGCTCCTCACATGTTGGTTGGTTGGCGAAACGGGACGGAACCAAGAACCGTCCGAGCTGATTTGAAAGACTCGGTTGTAGCCGTCGGGATGCTGCGAAGTGAAGAAGATCCGGCCGTCCGCTTCAAAGTGAATCTCGGTGTCCGGCTCGAACCATCTTGGTGAAACCTGTTTGATCACCTCTGTGATTGGGACACCTTGGGGTTGAATGTTCCCAAAGTCGGCAACTCTCCAGAACAGTTCTCCCTGGGCTCGATCGGTCGAAAGGAAGTGGAGGCGATTGTCCATGGGAGACCAGCAAACCTTTGTGATGAGTCTTGGTGAGGACTCGGTCGACTCGACGAAATCGGCTGCGGGCGGAACTCGACGTTCAAAGTCGCTGAGGTCGTAAACTCGAAGCTTGGCATGCGGAAGCGGGCCGCCGGCAAAGCTATATCTGAGCACTGGGTCAGACGGCGTACTGGGTCTGGAATCCGACAACACGAATTCGGGAATGTTCGAGATGTCAGTTTGGAGCAACGCTAGGAATCTGCCATCGTTCGAGAACCAAAAACCACGATAGTTGCCACGGCCATAGATCTCTTCTTGATAGGTCCAATCGAGTTTTCCATCGAGAAGCGTTTTCGAACCGTCGGTTGTAAGCCGACGTGTGAGTCCCGTTTGTAGTTTTTGAACATACATGTCACCGTTGCGGCTATAGCCGAGCAGGCGACCACTGTTATCGATGGTTGGATCATTCCAGTCGGATGCGTCGGAGCTCACAAGCAAAGCGGTTGGAAGTGAAGATCTATCTTCGGCGAATTGAATCGCGATCAGTGCAGAACCCAAACGCATGATTTTCGTGCTTGTGGTGTCCTCCCAGCTTGAGATGGTCGAGTTGAGCCGCTGACGTATTTCATTCTCGTCGCTGGCGTTCCCAATGGTCTTCGCGATCACACTGCATATCAATTCATCGAGGTCCCACGGTTTCAGATCACCATTGTCGAGACCAACTTCTTTCCAATCGTCCTCATCCAGCGTCAGGAGGACGTGCTTTCCCTCATGATCCGTGATCCAGTGAAATTTTTTTGTTGGCTCGATGTACTTTTGTTTGGCACTGGGATTGAATAGCCCATCGAGCGTTAAAACGGCTGGTTCTTCAGTGTCATCGCTTGCACCTTCTGGTGTGACGTCTGCAAAACTACAAGAGATCATTGCCCAAGTGAGAACGCTCGATATAAGCAAGATCGATTTGAGTGGTGTTCGCATTGTTTGGGGCCCTGTGAAGAGGCGAGTGTCCCGGATGGCTCGGCAAGCCGACTTTGGATGGCAGTGCAACCTTCGACTGATTATTCAGATTCGTCTGTAACGCACACGTGGTTGTTCAAGCATTCTTGACAGTATGCCGGCGTGTCTTTGCACTTGCTGCAGTAACGAAATTCTTCGTTTGGATGCGTGACATCGTTCTTTTCGCAGAGACGGCATTGATGACGAACTTGAGCGGTCTTGCCGCGTAGGATTGATCGTTCTCGTGCGTTCAATCCGGCGAATTTGGCGCGGCGTTGCACGTTGCGAAACTGTTTGATGTGCTCGGGCGCAAAGAAGAGCAAATAGTTAGAGATGGCTGCCAAACCCGTAATGGTCTCGCCGGCAGAACCAAAGAGAATCCGGACAGCGACGAACAACATGGAAATCGCCGCGAGATACTTGATCTTCACCGGGAGAATGAACATCAAACGGATCTCGAAATCTGGATTAAGCGTGGCGAAGGCGAGGAAAACGGTTGCCTGAAAAAACGTCCCGGTGATCACGGCATCTTGCACGATGAGCCCCGATAACGCAGAGACCACCAAACCCAACATGAAGTAAAGGTTGTAGCGAACTGTTCCCCATGCGTATTCCAAGGAACGCCCCATGAAGTAAAACAGATACAGATAGAAGATGATGAAAATGAAATCGACATTCGGTGGGTAGACGATGAAGGTACCCAAACGCCAGTACTCACCGGCGAAGACGCGTTCCCAGATTAGAGGTAATCGAGTGATATCGAAGGAGTCAGTTCGACTGGCCAAAAACATGCCCGCTTGGCACGCGATGAATATCTCCGTCAAGTTAGGAACGGCAATCGGACGAACGATTCTCTCGAGCTTTAGCAGTAGCCAGTTCATTTGATTAGCAATCGTTCGATGTTTTCAAACAGACCTTCGGCCACGATCTTCTTATCACCTTGGATTGAGGCGACCACCGTTGCATCGGGTTGCAAGAGTTCCACCGAAGTCTCGGCTGAATCGATTGCCGATGGATCATTGCTCACCATGAGGTCACAGTGCTTGCTTTCAAGCTTGACGATCGCCCGAAAACGGTGGTCTTCGGTTTCCAGCGCGAAGCCGACCACCCACTGGTCACTCCGTTTGTTCTGTCCCAAGGTCGCAACCACGTCCGCCGTCTCGATCAACTCAACTTCAACGGGCTCGCCGGTCTTCGACATCTTGTGAGATAAAACACGACGGGGGCGATAGTCGCACGGGGCTGCGGCTCCGATAGCTCCATCACAACTCTCGAAGTGTTCTTGGGCAGCGCCAAGCATGTCGTCGGTAGTGATCACGTCGACTCGCTGGGTGACCTGGGGATACTCGACGTGTACTGGCCCGGTAATCAGGACGACTTCGTGGCCGGCCTTAATTGCCGCTTCGCACAGGGCGGCACCCATTCTTCCGCTCGAGGCGTTGGTAAGGTATCGAACAGGATCGAGGTACTGTCTTGTCGGACCCGAAGTGATGAGAATTCTCGACATGGTCTCGGTTCAGGAATTCTCCAAGACCTCACTGATCAAGTCATCCACATCAGTGGCCGTCATCGACATTTTCGCGGCGGCAAGAGCGAAGAGTCGTTTCTCGCTTTCTTCTAACACTCCATCAGCGGCCATCATTCGTATCAAATCGATCATCAGAGACTTCTGCTCAGAAGGTTCGATGGGTAGATCCAATGATGCTGAGTCAGCGAGGGCGTGCTTGAGTGCTTCGTCTAAATCTCCTGGGTTCAGTCCCAATTGACCACAACGATCAACCATCAAGTTGACTTCAGATTCGCCAAGCGAACCATCCGCAAAGGCCATCACGACCAAGTTGCGAAGCTGCGTCTTT
>JBCCKZ010000376.1:0-5896 GCA_039027135.1 Planctomycetota bacterium | reverse complement strand
ACTTCGGCCGGCTCTTCATCCACAAGATTAAGCTGCTCATTGGGATCATGCACCACATCAAAGAGTTCCGGATCGCGGCTGGGCGACTCCACGAGCTTCCACTTACCGCTACGAACTGCTTTCCAAGATTTCCTGCCTAATGCGTCATGGGCACCTGTGACCCAAACAACAGGACGATGCACATGTTTCGACGCATCATCTTTGCTCCCTAGCTGGGCAATAACGGATTGCCCATCTAGCTTCTCATCACTCTCATCATTGAGAATCTCCAAGAACGTTGGAAACCAGTCGAGCATGGTCACGATCTCGTTCGAAACCTGACCTGGCTGGGCCACGCCTGGCCATCGAACGATGCACGGGACACGGATTCCACCTTCGTAGAGCGTCGCTTTCCCACCGCGAAACGGGGTATTTGAACCTCCATACTCGGGTGCGCCACCGTGATCCGTCATGAATATCACAAGTGTGTTCGACTCTTGCTTAGCCTCCTTCAACGCCGCTAAAACCATGCCGATCGACTGATCCATCCCCACCACCTTGGCCGCGAAGGAACGGCGTAGTGGATCATCGATGAAATCCACTTTTTCCAGATCAGATGGTTTAGGCTGCATCAAATTGACCGGGGCATCCTTTGCTTTGTCATAGCCTTTGCCGAAGTGAGGCGCATTAAAGGCTAGATGCAGGTACCAAGGCTGAGACTCGCTGGAGTTCTTGATGACCTGAACCGCTTCACTTGCGATCACATCGGTCGCGTACTCCGTTGTCTCGACCAACTCATGTCCTCGATACCAATCGGGTTTATTGCCATAACGGCAGGTGAAGAAATCAACACAACCACCCGTGTGCCCAAAGAACGTATCGAAGCCATGCTCAGTCGGCCAAAACTGGTTCTCCCCGTGACCGAGATGCCATTTACCCACCAAATGCGTCGCGTAGCCATTACGACGAAGCATCTCAACATACGTTTTTTCACCAGCCCTAATTCCACGTGATGCGTCGCCTGGTTCAAGAAACATCAAGGCACCGGTGAGCCTATCGGATGATCGATGGGCGAACTGGCCCGTCAAGAGTCCGAAACGCGACGGAGTACAGATGCTGCTGGCCGCATAGCACTGGGTCATTCGCAAACCCTCAGCCGCAAGCGAGTCAAGATTCGGCGTCGGGATCTCACTGCCGTAACACCCGACATCATTCATTCCCTGATCATCCGAGAGGATCAACAAGATGTTAGGGCGATCAGGTGTTGCCGCGTTCGAAACCACTGAGCTGCACACGTGGAGTGCAAATGCAGCGACGACGATGCAGGCTCTAAAATGTAGGCTCATCCAGTTGACTCTAACGAATCGGAATCTTATTGAATTCCACCCATGATACTGGCCCGAAGCGAGATCGCGTGAAGCCTGCAGAGTGAGTCACTCGTTCGCAGAACGGTGATTTGAACGCGGTCAGAACACGATTCAATAGTTCTTTCCGGCCACGGAGTGGCCGAAGCGCTTTTGCCGGGCGTGGGTGAACCGAGCTTTAGCGAGTGTTTGCTTAACCCTCGAGCAATTCGTCGAGTGGGAGAGTCATTTGTGTCAGATTCCCCGGGGGCAACGTTCAGCTCACCTTCGGTTCGCTGTCCTCATTCGCTAAAAGGGGACGGGGGCATTTTTTAGTTGCGGAGGAACGGGCGTTGGCGAGAACGATCTGTTTCATGCACCTGGTGCTTTGTCTGAATTTGATTTTGGGGTCCGGGTACATCGGAAGCCTCCAAGCTTTCGGTGATCATGACTTGCTCTAGCATCAAAGGCCGAAACTCTTGGCGAATTCCCCCACCCTAAGTTTTGCGAAAAGGTGACGGGGGTCTTTTTTCGTCGACGCTCATGCTTCCCGTATCCGGGTCGAATCTGAAGACTCAAGCTATGCCCAAGCGTTAGAAATCCGCGAATAACTTGGCAAGTGATTTTTTAGCAGGCGATCGACGACTTTCACCCACCCCAGTGGACGACCTCGCCAACTTGCCACTGAGTATCCTTTGCTATCTCTCGAATCCTTGCGAATCGCCTCACCCGCAAGAAACGCGACAGCTTCGTCGTCACTCAGATCAATCGATCGTCGTTGATCGCTCACGTCACGTTGCATGAGTGCGTACTCGTGATGGGGATGCCAGATCTTACCCCGCCTCGTTGCAACCATCGGCCAAATGGCTGACATATCCAAAACCCACTCAGGTGCATCGGATGGTATCGCATGAAGTGACTTTGACGTTTCATGCCAGCGATGACTCTTTTTCGATTGGCAGGAATCAAGCCATAGCTCTTTCGGCGGCGAAAATTCCTTTGATCGAAATACACGCTTTGGCCGGCTCGTGTTGTCTGTTGGCATCTCAGCCATCTTTGTTAGCTTCGCCGCGAATCCACCATGGCAATCATCGATGTGTGGCCAAACACGATAGCCACGAGGCTTGTCGTCGATGACACTAAGCCAAGATAGAAGAGAGGCTTGCTCCTCAAAAGCCATTCCTTGTTCACGAATCATCCGTTCGACTTGATCTTCATTTTCATCACGCGCAAATGTGCACGTGCTGTAGATCATTGTCCCACCGGGCCTTAACAAACGGCTGGCGGCGCCGAGTATCCGCGATCCCCTAGCCGCACAGTGCTGGATCGAATCACGATCCAGCGCCGAATCGTTATGCCTACCGCCTGCAATCAGTCCTTGGCCGCTGCAAGGCACATCGACAATGACCACGTCAAAACAACCTGCAGCTTGTATCGCCAAGTCATCCGGATCCCGATTGGTCACGACATACCGATCACAGCCTGTTCGGGCCAAGTTGTGACAAAGCGGCGTGACCCTCGATCGGATCACTTCGTTGGCGACCAGGAAACCATCACCACTCGAACCAATTGCCTCGAGTATTGCAGATGCTTTTCCGCCAGGCGACGCACAGAGGTCACAAATGACCTTACCGCGGACGGCACTCGTAAGACTTTCACTCTTTGAAAGCAATGCAAGCGGCAGCATCGACGAGGCATCCTGCAGGTAGTACCGACCGCTGGCGAAACCAAGATGACGCGATAGTGCTTTTCCCGCCAATTGCTCGGGAAACTTCAAGACGAATCCGAGTTCTGGATACCAGGGCACCGGCTCAAAACACGTGAACAACTCAGCTTGAGATTCAAACCATTTTCGATCCATTTCAGCAAGTCGGATTGATTTTGCAGCCAACTGGCTCGCTGCCAGTTGAAGATCATTCCAGCATCCGGGAACGGACAGATGGCCGACCCCAGCCTTCCATCGATCGATCGAAATCGCATCGACTGTACTCATCTCGACGACGAATCCGCCTCAGCGACTCCCCGCCTTTTTTCGAGCCACCTCATGATTCCAACAATGGTCGAAAGCACCGATGCGAGAATGAGGGGACTGCATAACGTGAATAAAATAAAACTAATGTGGGCCATTCGATTTGTGGGACCACCGTCTATTCGACCTCCCGTGAGTACAGAAACCTCTTCTCGAATGGCTGTCACGCGTGATGCGTAGAAAAGCCCCGCGGACATGGCAGCCAAGACCGTCATCATCAACAGCATGATCAGCAACGAAATCTGCGGGCGGACAATCGAGCGAGAAACGTTTTCTTCAGCTTTCGGGGTGTTCATCGCCTTATCTTATTACCGTTTTGGCCCACCAAGTGCACCACTGGGAACACTTTCAGGCGATTCGCTTGATTCGGGTAATTCACGGGAGAATCATTGTGTTTAAATCGAAAAAACTAACTTTTGCGTTTCTTGCTCTGTCCGCCTTCTCGCTGGGCACACTTTCATCTGGATCGACCGCCAACGCCGGTGGTTTCGGTTTTTACGCTGGACCGTCTGTCGGTGTGAGCGTCGGTCGAGGTTTCGGCTACACCCGCGGATTCGGCTATGGATTCGGCCCAGCCGTGAGCGTTAATGTTGCCCCCCGATACAGCACCTTTTATCGGGGCTACGGGTATGGATACGGTGTTTCGCCATATCGTTACGGTGGCACTTCGGTTGTGATCAATCGAGGAATCCGAACCTACCCGCGGGTCATTCGCCGAAGCTTCCGAAGACACTGAAAAATGTTTATGCGTCTTTGGGAATCGAGAGCTCTAACACCCGAGGCGTCGTACGCCTCCCCCTGCGGCTCAACGCGTAGTGCAAAACAATGAGCCGAACTGGGAAGCCTCAGGCGACCCATCGGGTACCAACGTCAACGATACCCGAGGCGTCGTACGCCTCCCCCTGCGGCTCAGTTACCTAAGATGATGAACTTTCGGGGAAGAATTTTTTCAAAGTCGCCTCGCTTGGCGGCGGCGTGATCAACGAGACCACCACCATTGTGATCGCGCTACTGACCACCATCGCGACCACGGGCATGAGTTCGTAAGGCTCCCCGTCAACGCTGCTTGGAATCTCAAGAACAAACTTGCTCAAACCACCTTGAGCCGTTGGGACTTTCGTACCTTGATAAAAGAGAACGACCCAAGAAGTAATTGCCGCGAACACTCCACTGATCGCCCCGGCAGCTGTAAGGCGTTTCCAGTACAACGCTGCAAAAACAATGGGAAAGAGAGCACTAAACCCACTGAAACACCAAACGCCTAAAGCAAAGACGCTCCGCGGGTTACCCAGGCTAAGCAGATAGGTCACCGCAACAATCCCAATGATGAACATGCGGGTCATGAAGACCTGCTGTTTGTCACTGATCCTGTCTTTGCCAAAGTAATGGGTATAAATATCGTTGTTGAAGATCGTTCCAATGCAGAGGAACTGACTATCCAGACTCGACATGATTGCCGCCAAGATGCCCGCGGCTAAGAACCCTCCCAGTATCGAACCAATCTGTGTTTTCACCAAGAATGGCAAGACGGCGTTCGCGTTGACTTTCTCTGTACCTGGAATCAAGGGCAAGCGAGCTGGCGCCAATTCGCCGGTCGCCCAGACTCCAACGAGCACGCATGGCACCCATACGATCATGATGAAGATCGGGTGACAGATCACCGGGACTTTGAACGACTTAGCACTCTTGGCCGTCATCCAATGCTGAAATAAATGAGGAAACATCCCAACGGATAGGGGGATCAAGAGATAGGTAAAGAACTTTGTCTTACTCATATCGCTTCGAGTGACTTTTTCCTCGGGAATCGACTCGCCGAGCACTCGAAGGTTGCTGAGCAACCCGTCTTGGCCACCCAGTCGATTAGCGATCAAGACGAACGTCACCAATCCCAAAACCATGAAAACGATCGTTTGGAATGTGTTGGCCCAAGTCGTGCCACGCATGCCTCCAAAGAAGACATAAACTAGCACGACGCTACAAATGAGTAACGACCCAAGCCACGGTGGAATACCGCCGTGAGCTCCCATGTCAGGAGTTCCATCCGCTTTTAAGACGGGGAACCATTCAGGTGCCAGGCCACCGGTCATCGTTTGAAAAACCGTTCCGCCGCCGATCACACCGACAAGCAGATAAGGAATCACCAACCCCACCAAAATGGGAAATAGCAGTAACCCAATGAAATCACTTTCAAGGCGATCACGAAAGAACTGTATTTGCGTTGAATAGCCTTGCGTACGCGCCAGGGACCAAACTTTCACACCGATGACAAAGAAGCACAACGAGTGAATGACGCCGCTACTGCTTGCCAGCATCCCGTAAACACCGATGCCCTCTCGAAAGGCCTCGCCGCTGCTGCCAACCAATGCAAAGGCCGTCATTGTCGTGCCAAAAATGCTCATCAGCAGCAAGAATGGTCCGATTGAATGGCTGGCTAGCTGATAGTCTTCCTTGGTGCCCTTGAAGAGGCGACCAGAGAACAGACCGAGGCAAAGCAATAGCCCCAAGTAGATGAGAATGATGATTAGGGTGTAGACCGGTTGGCTTT
>JBCCKZ010000375.1:0-5900 GCA_039027135.1 Planctomycetota bacterium | reverse complement strand
TTTTCAAGGCGAAGCGGGACTCTCTCGATTGCTTCACTGATAAGAGGGCCCGATCTAAATCATCCAGCTCATTCTTTAGGTACTCTACTTCGGTTACGGTTAAGTCACCTTTGGAGGACGCTGAAAATTGCGATTCAAGCGACTCGAGTTTAGCGGTAAGGGTATCCATATCTCGCTGATTCCCACGCCTAGCGATTAAATGCACGCAGAAGAACGCCATTCCCGAGATAGTCAGCAAGACCCCGATCACATGCAGATAGTTTTGTTTCATCCTCGGCAGCTCATTGGCTGACCACTGAAATCGAGCAAACGCTTCAACAGGTACCCATTAGCGACACAAGCTCATCGCGCAGCAAATCAGAGTCGTTCCCTAGTAGTCTAACCCCGAATTCTCAGGTTTGACTCGACAAGCCTTCGCAATTCCTCGGCATCGCCCGAGTATTCAAGCGACTCATCCGGGATCCATTGCACCAGTTTTGGGCCTTGGTAAAGCAACACACCATCATCGAATAATGTTGCCTCGCTAAAGGCACTCCACTTGATCGTGGAATCGTGATTCTCAGAAGACGAGTGAAGCCCCTCCGAGGTGAACTCCAGCACAAGCTGCGTATCACGATGCGGAGAGTGACGAAAGGATCGAAGAGCGATCAGGTCATCCAACTTTCTTGCAAAAAACAGGAACACCGCAAACGCAGCGGCACCAATGCAAATGGCGAAGTCAGCGTTTAGAAGAGCAACAATCGAACCCAAAAAACAAACCATCCCACCGAGAATGCACATCCAACGCATGACATTGAATAACAGCCGCTGGGAACGATATCGTGCTAGCGTCTCCAAGAGATGTTCAGATGTATAGAGCAACCGTGACGTCACCACATCCAATTCTCGCTCTGGCTTCGCCCGTGGTAGGTCATCCGGTACGCCCGGGGGATCGAATGGATTCATGATTCTCGCCTACTAGTTGGCCTTACCCATCCGTCGAATCTAGCCACCGAACCGCATTGGCGAGAATATCCAAGAAGATTTCATCCTCAAAGGTTTCCTTGCTGTGGCCGTAGGTCGTTCCAAACACATTCGCTTTTCCGTAGCGGTTCGTCCAAAAGACGGCGTGCTCCGCTCCATTCTTTTCGTTTGTGCTTGTCGCTAGCACCTGTGTGTTAGGCCAAACCTTTTCGATTATGTAAAGCTCGTCATATGCCGAGGTGTACTCTTTCGGTACATCCTTCATGATAGGGTGACCAGTTTCGATAACCGTAACTGGGTATTCGCTTTTATGTTCATGCCGGCGACTGGTGACGCCGAGAAACTCGCGCCAGTCGTCTATCTTTGCCTCGCGATAAGTATGCATAGCGCAGTGAATCACCACGGCATCCACGCCAGCATAATGAGCCTTGGTAATCCTTCGGATGTAGTCTTCATCCTTTGTTTTGGCAAAACACTCGTTGTGTATCACCAAGTCAAACTCTTTGGCCCAAGACGGATCATCATATAGATCAATTTGCGCTGATGTTCCTGTTCCACCTTCGGATACGACCGTCCACTTTGCAGCTACACCGCGTTCCCTGAGGGCAAGCTGCATCGCCTTGGTTTGAAAGTCATAGTCATGGCAACAACCGCTGGTTACCAAAAGGATGTCGACAGAGCTGCCATCCTCAAGGTGAGCGGATGACTCATCCGCAAAGGCACTCGAGCACTGGACCGCGAGCAGGCAAATCGCGAAGAGCTTACCGCACATTCGGTGATTGATGGGTTTAAGCCATTTCATTGTGGAGCTTTCCGGGACGAAGACTGCATGTATTTGAGTCTATCGGATTAAGGGAATCTAAATCGACAAGCCCCAATCGTACTCGATGCCCCAGTGCCTATCCGAGAACCTCAGCCGAAACTCGCTAGCGTCTGG
Organism: Planctomycetota bacterium; assembly: GCA_039027135.1. Classification (GTDB taxonomy): domain Bacteria; phylum Planctomycetota; class Planctomycetia; order Pirellulales; family Pirellulaceae; genus Rubripirellula. The sequence goes on along the minus strand of JBCCKZ010000375.1, from coordinate 4,000 downwards.
TTTCGACGAGAACCACGGGCTAGCGTCCAATCGGCTGATAGGTATTCGATTAGGCTCTTAGCCTTCTTTGCGAAAGTCTATTCAGACGGATAGACGAGATCAAAATCGGGCGTGCCCGTGATCGGCCACAGAATCAAAAAATGATGAATGAAGTCGCTCGCGAATAAAGCGATTCCGATAACGAGTATCCACCAGCCCCATGACTTTGGACCATCGCAGTAACAAATACCTAAAGGGATCATCAACGCGCCGATATAGCCGTGATGAATCCGGTAGCCAAGGGTCATAATACCGATCGTTGATGCCGTTGCTGACGTCGAGTCCTTCCCAAAACCAAAACGCAAAACAACGCAAATCAATTCAATGACAAGCGTTCCCAATACGGACCAATAAACCATTGCTCTATCAAAACGGAGAGGAGCTCGCGTCGTTTTCTTGATATCCACAACAGAAATCTAAATTGGGACCAAACCCGACATCTACATAGAGTCTCTACGTCGAGGAACAAGATTCAATCGGCGAAAGGTCCAGTCGATCGACCCTTTCCCGATTGTTGAATCTGTCTAGTTCACCCAACAGCCGCCGGAACTTCAATCTCGTAGCCTTCGCGATAAGGCCGCGCCAGCATGCTATTCGCCTGTTCGTCACCGACGACCTGCTCCGAGGCGGCATCCCATTTCAAGTCGCGTCCCAAACGAGCTGCGATACCGGCCAAATGACATAGATTCAACCCGGCCATGTGGGTATGCACATCACTGATCGGATCGATCCGCTCACGGCAACAATGCAAGAAGTTCATCCAGTGAGCCCGTCGCTCGTTGCCTTCCATCGGCATGTTGCGATAGACCTTGGCGACGGCGTCATCAGGAAGCGGATTGTCCTTCAGCTGCTCGACGGGCAACCCCACGAGCTTCCGACGATTAACAAAGATGCGACCTTTGTCGCCTTCGATCAAGCAGCCGTTATCCGTGTCATTGCGAATGACCATCTCCGTTCCGCCGGGAAACGCGAGCGTGTACATGAACTTCGTCGCCGTGTTGTAACGATCATTCTGAACAGGGTTACCGTTGCTATCGAAATCGACCGGGTGCTCAGCAGACCCGCTAATACTGGTCGGACCTTCGGTCTGGCCGTTAGTCGCTAAGGCCCAGTTGCAAATATCAACGTGATGAGCACCCCAATCGGTCAGTTTGCCACCACTGTATTCGTACCACCAGCGAAACTCGTAATGAGCGTTGCTGTGACCACGACCGTTGTTGTTGTTTTTCCCATCTGAATTGGTGTACCGATATTCGGCGAACGGTGCCGGTCCGAGCCAACGATCCCAGTTCAGTTCTTTGGGAACTTCGGCAACGGGAATTTCAGGTGACCTGGGAGCGCCACCAATCGCCGCTTGAACTCGTTTGATTCTCCCGAGACGACCTTCGTTGACCAAAGCAATCGCTTTGACAAAGAGGTTATAAGTGCTTCGCTGCTGCGTACCAACTTGAACAACTCGCCCCGTTTCTTGCTGGGCCTTTCGGATCTGCTTGCCTTCATCGATGGTCAAGGTCAGTGGCTTTTCGCAATACACATCCTTGCCAGCGTACAGAGCCTCGATCAACGGTTTAGTGTGCCAATGGTCGGGAGTGCCGATGTGGATTAAATCGATGTCATCGCGAGACAACATCTCCGAATAGTCAACGTACGTTTCTGCTTTTCCATCTGAGAACCGCTTGTTGAACTTGGCCGCCCGATCCGCATCGACGTCCGCGACAGCAACCACATCTAATTGATCCTTCGCGGCGTTGATGTTGCCGGTAGCCATACCACCAGCCCCGATTACGCCGATAGTCGGTCGATCGTTAGCACTTTTGGTTTCTTGGGCCAAGCTTTTGGGCGACCAAGCGAAGTAGGGAGTAGCGGCCACTCCCGTCGCAGCGGCTTGCAGCACACGACGGCGGGAAACATTCTGAACGGACATGAGAGATCTCGGAGGGATGTGTTAGGTAGGTGGATCACATTTTAAACGGGTGTATCGTAAGTTCCACCGCCCCAAGCCCCCCCGAACCGTGCCTCAGCGATAGATTCAGGCAAAATTGATTCGTGACGCGCCAGGAAAAACGGGGCATTTGAGCCCAGACTGGCAGGACTTTGCCTTTTCCAACCAACCTTTCCTCTAGCGAGAGACATCAAACATGGAATTCAATTGCCCTCAGTGCGGAAGACTCTACCGAGGCAACGCTTCCATGATTGGGCGAACCGTTGCGTGCAAATCGTGCGGTGGCACGTTTGTTGTCCCTGATACCAACAGAGAGGACGAGGTTTTTGTCGCGGATCTGCCTGCATCAAGTTCGTCTCCATCGCGTGAATCGATGGAATCCCCCGTCCCCATGCAAAACACAACGGCCGATGGAGATGACCGTTTTACAGCTGGCGGAAACAGCCTTGCCGGTGCTGAAGTCTCCATGCGTGGCGGCCAATCCAATGACGGCGTCAGACGCCATTCAGATGAGATTGATTACGAAATTTACGGCCATGAAACGCAGTATGTCGAGATAACGCTCGACCCGGGTGAGCAAACCATCGCGGAAGCTGGAGCGCTCATGTACATGGATGCTGGCATCGACATGAACACAATTTTTGGTGACGGATCACAACCCAAGCAAGGACTTCTCGGCTAGGCTTTATCGGCGGGAAAGCGATTGGCTACCGGCGAATCACTCTTCATGACGACCTTTACGAACGCGAGTAGTCGTTTAGCGAAAGTGGCATTTGGGGCTCCATACCCAGGTCGCATGATCCCGATGCACCTTGATCAGCTCGGCGGGACGATCATTTGCCAAAAAGATGCATTCCTATGCGGTGCCAGAGGCATCGAGGTCGGCATCGCCTTTCAAAAGAAGATTGGAGCGGGTTTATTCGGCGGTGAGGGCTTCATCATGCAAAGGCTCACCGGCGATGGGATTGCCATCGTTCACGCCGGCGGGACCATGATGTATCGAGAGCTCTCGGCGGGCGAGACACTGCGGGTCGACACGGGGTGCTTGATGGCCCTCGGGCCAACCGTCAACTACGACATCCAATTCGTGGGTGGCTTAAAGAATGCGTTCTTTGGTGGCGAAGGTCTCTTCCTCGCCACTCTCTCGGGACATGGAAAGGTTTGGCTTCAGAGCCTGCCTTTTTCACGTCTTGCGGATCGGGTGTTAAAGTATGCACCTTCGCAGGGCGGACAGGCAAAAGGAGAGGGGAGTGTTCTCGGAGGACTTGGGCGTCTTGTTGACGGTGACAATTTGTAACTCGTCTATCCTTTAGAAGCCACCCGCGTTGATCGAGACCGCACCTCCGGCACCTCCAACAGCGACCACGCCCTCCTGAATAGCCACGGCTTGACCTGCGGTGACGAGGACGGCTTCGACATACTCATTGAGCTTAGTCCAAGCCGTTCGCGGGACCCAGACAATATCGCCCCCTTCGAGGCTCAGATCCGGTTCCCGGCCTTTCATGATCGCTTCGATATTAACGACGGCGACCTGTGGATGGTGAGTGCCTCCGCGCAGGATCAAGGCTCTCGATCCGACCGCGTCACGATCGATTCCACCTGCAGCTGCTACCGACGAGAGAAGTGTGGTGCCTTCTTCGAAGAAAACAGGGCCAGGGGTATTCACTTCGCCCAATACGTAGACAGAGCGGGCGGTCAGTGAGGGGATGAAGATATAGTCGCCTGCCTTGATGTAGACGTTCTGGGACATGTCTCCTTCACGAACGAGTGCTTTGAAATCCACGGGAACCAGATCACCGTTTCGGATAAGAATGGCGCGTTCCAGATCGGCTGCCTCAGGGTTGCCGACTTCGTTATCCTCGTCGTTGGCAAGGAGACCTCCTCCTATGGAAATGGCATCAATCACCGTGGTGGGCTTGGTGATGGGATAGGTCCCAGGAGTCCTGACCTGTCCCAACATCCAGAATCTCTGACTATCAGCCTGAGCGACGTTAACGGTGACGATCGGGTTGACGTAGT
>JBCCKZ010000374.1:0-5921 GCA_039027135.1 Planctomycetota bacterium | reverse complement strand
CTTCGGTGGGACGAGCATTGGAGCATGGTGCTTGGGTGCTCTTCGAGACGACCTTCTTGTTGTGGGGTGTCCAAGCTTACCGAAAACAGATCTATCGTGCGTCGAAACTCAAGGTCGCTCTGAAGTTGAAGGGCGAGACGCTTGAAACTCAAATTCGCGAACGAACGGCTGAGCTTCGGGAATCCGAGCAGTTTCTCAGTTCAATCATTGACTCCATCGAAAACGAGATCTGTATCGTCGATTCGAAGGGTGATGTCATCCGAACCAACGCCGTTTGGGATAAGTTCGCCACAGAGAACGGCGGTCAGCCTGGAAGCTCTGGAAACTACTTCCAAGCGTGCGAACGGGCTTCAGGGCCGTGCGCATCGAATGCTCATGTTCTTTCCGATGCAATCAAGAAAGTGATCCACGGCAAGCTGGATCACTACTCGGACGAGTACGAGTGCCATTCACCGGCCGCTCTTCGTTGGTATCAGGTGACCGTCAGCCCGATTGCTTTGGACAGCGGCGGTGGCGCGGTAGTTTGCCATACCGAAATCACTGAGAGAGTTTTGGCTGAGAAGGAGAAGTTGAAACAAAAAACATATGCTGAGCAGTTGGCTCTTGTTGCGAAGTACACGGATAACGCCGTGGTCATCACTGACGCGGACGGTAGCATCGAGTGGGTGAACGAAGGATTCACCCGAATGACGGGTTACACGCTGGACGAGGTAATCAATAGGCGTCCGGGGACATTCTTGCAGGGCGAGGAAACCGATCCTGAGACGATTGCCTACATGCGGGAGTGCATACGTGAGAAGAAGGGATTTGATGTTGAGTTGATCAACTACGATCGCAATGGCAGGAAGTACTGGATCCAGCTCGAGGTTCGACCCATCCACAACGACGAAGGCCAAGTCGACAAATTCATCGGGATGGAAAGTGATATCAACGAGCGGAAGAAGAACGAAGAGATCCTTGAAAGCCTGAATGAAATCCTGAATGAACACAACCGCATGGTCAACGAGGAACGACAACTCCTCAACACGATTGTCAATGGAATTCCGTATGGCATCTACTGGAAGAATCGAAGCCACGACTATCTAGGGTGCAACGATACCTATGTCGATTTCCTGAATTTGGAAGACATATCCAAGGTGGCTGGATCAACAGACATCATGTTGGGAATGCAAGATGAGATCGCTCAAGACCAACGTCTAATCGAGACAGAGGTCATCGAAGAAGGTGTTGAAATTAGGAATCGTGAGGAGACGCACGTCGATCAGGAAGGTCACATTAGGATCATTTGGCGTAGCGTTCTTCCGCTCGTGGACGATCTAGGTAGTGTGGCGGGTCTTGTAGGCGTTGTCATGGACGTCACCGAGATCAAGAAAGCTCAAACGGAACGGAATCAGTTGCTCAATGAGGCTGCTGAGCTCGCCGCTGTGATTCGAAGCTCTCCGTCGGAGGTGTTTATCTTCTGCCAAGAAGACTTCCACTTCGTTGAAGTCAACCAGGGAGCTTGTGAATCGACGGGATACACCGCTGAGGAGTTGAGCTTGATGACACCGCTTGAACTGAAGCCAGAATTCACGCTTGAGAGTTTTACCGAGTTGGTACAACCGCTCTCCAGTGGCGAGTCCAGTCAAATCGAATTTCAAACGGTCCATCGCCGCAAAGACAACACCCTCTATCCGGTTCAAATCGTTCTACACAAAGCCGAGTATCGAGGAAGACCTGTTTATGTAGCCTTTGTCAGCGATATCACCACGGTGAGATCGCTTGAGCAACAACTTTCTCAAGCTCAGAAGCTCGAGTCGCTTGGACAGCTGTCCGCCGGTATCGCCCACGAAATCAACACGCCCATCCAGTTTGTTGGTGATAACATCGAGTTTCTAAGTGATGCTTCGAAGCGGCTCTTCGGCGTGATTGACTGGTGTGACCAGCTCATTGGTGAGGAATGTGGCTTGAGTGAGGATAGGCTTAACGAGCTTGTTGACTTGCGAAAAAAGAACCGCTTCGAAATCATTCGAGAACAAATTCCGCAGGCGATCGACGAGAGTCGCGAAGGAATCCAGCGAACGGTAGGGATCCTGCAGGCGATGAAGGATCTATCGCACCTCGAAAATCGAGAAAGGACGAGTATCGATCTCAATCGAGCGATCGAAAGCACGGTAACGGTCACACGTAACCGATGGAAGTATGCGGCGAGGCTTTCGACCGAGTTGGCTGCAGAGCTTCCAACCGTTCGCGGGTTTCGCGCTGAATTGAATCAGGTGTTGCTTAACTTGATCGTCAATGCAGCCGACGCCGTCGCTGAGAAGTTTGGTGATGGCAACTTGGGCGATATCAAAATCCGATCGAGTGTTGATGGGGACCATGTTGTCGTCGCCGTGGAAGACAACGGTGGTGGGATCCCAGAATCAATCATTCAAAAGATCTTCGACCCCTTCTTTACAACCAAAGAAGTAGGTAAGGGGACAGGGCAAGGCCTCTCCTTGTCTCATAGCGTTATCACACAAATGCATGGTGGCGAGCTGCTCGTTTCGTCAGAAGAGAATACCGGGTCGACGTTTGAAATTCGTCTTCCTATCGCGACCGAGAATACCGAACCAATTCAGCTAGCCGAAGATTCAGCAGCAATAGGTTCGACTCAACCAATCACTATTCACTCCATTTAAGGGCAGTTCAATGGATCATAAAATTCTCTTCGTTGATGATGAGCAAGCGGTGCTCAACGGCATACAACGAATGTTAGGTTTCGACTACGACTTGGTCACGGCGAATTCGGGGACGGATGGGCTTGAGATGATGGATCGTGAGGGTCCATTCTCTGTTGTCTTTACGGACATGCGAATGCCAGGCATGGATGGGCTTTCATTTTTGAAGCACGCCCAGATGATTGCCCCCGACAGCGTGTATGTGATGCTGACAGGAAACAATGACCAAGCGACAGCCGTCAATGCGGTCAACGAAGGCCGTGTGTTTCGATTTTTGAACAAGCCTTGCCAACGCGAAGTCTTGGAAAGCGTCATTGAGTCATCCACACGCCAATACGAGCTTATCAACCATGAAAAAGTGTTGCTCGAGAACACATTTGCTGGCGCGGTGAAGATGCTCACGGATGTCATTCACGTGACAAGACCATCGCTCGCTGGTCTCACCGGTGAGATTGAGAAAAAGATGATGCAAATCGCGAAGGCACTGAGGATCCCTGATCGATGGGAGTACCGCGTTGCGGCTCGTTTGGCACTTGTCGGTATCGCTTTGATCGACGATCGAGACGACGGGTCAGTCATGGATGTCAAAACACCAATCGATTCGAAGGTGTTGACGATCAGCAAATCGAATGAGGTCGGTCATCGTTTGCTTTCAAAAATACCGCGGCTTGAGACAGTTGCGAAGATTGTGGGTGACTCGTCGGCTTCCACCGGCAAAATCGATGCGACGAATGATCCCGCTGCGAGTGTTGCATCAACGGGAGCCACGTTACTTCGAGTATCTGTCTTGTGGCAGCTCCTCGAAGTGACTGTCGACTCGCTTGATGACGTGATCTGCAATCTTCGTGCGTATTGCCCAGACTTGGCCAACGAAGTCATTTCGCTAGTTCAGGCTTCCTCTCGGGATCACTTTGCTCGCTCTTCTGCTAGCGCGATGGCATCGTCGTTCTCATCCGGCGACCAAATCTCAACGAAGGCTGATGCAACTCCAAATGAGATCGATGTTGATACGCTAGCCCTCAAAGAAGGAATGATCACCGCCGAGGAGATTGTGAATGAGGGAGTGTTACTCGTGAAATCTGGCAGGGCTCTCACTGGCGCGATGATCGAACGTCTCCGTTCCATTCGTCAGATCAAAACGGTGAAAATCATGAAAGGCGCCCAGCGAGAGGTCGCCTGCTTGATCTAGCTTTGCGTCGTTGTTTGTGTGAAGTCGTGGACAACCGGGCGCAGCCAGTGGAGCCGTGGCCTGAAACAGTTGCCGAAATTCGCTGCGATTCATGTAACACTTAGTACGTGTTTTTTGGCGAGGGAACCGTCACCCAAAGACTGTCATTCAGGTGCGTCATCGCGTAAACTTACAGTTGGTTTTGGGGTGTTTTCTCGTTTGCCTAGGTAGCCCTCACACTGCCAACCCAGAGTTTGATTTCGCAAGTTTTCCGATGAGGTTCTATCAGGATGCTAGACCCCCTGCACCAGTGGCTGGGAATTCCGCCTTCGGAGCAGCCGCCTCATCACTATCGACTGCTGGGTCTGTCGCCGTTCGAGTCTGATCCAAATGTGATTGATGCCGCGGCTGATCGTTTGCTCTCCTATTTGCATGGCTTTTGTAATGGAGATCATGCCGCTGACGCAGAGAGTATCTCCAATCAGATATCAGCGGCTCGATTGCTGCTTCTCAGCCGAGAGCGAAAACAACAATACGATGCTCAGCTGAGACCGCGTCTCCAAGCGTCTTCGCCTCAGGCGGAAATGGCCACTCAAAGTGAGCTTGCGGAAGTCGTTTCGACACCTGAAATTGTCGCCAAGCTCGTTCCTGAGGAACCGTCGTTAGCGGTTCCGGCTCTTTCGAATCCGCCGCAGCCGATACTTCAGCAATCAAATGCCACTAAATCCACGTCGGAGGACTCTGGCAAGGCGGTGTTGCCTCGTCGACGACGCCGCAACTCGCCAATCAAGAAAGCTGTGTTAGCCACGGTGCCGGCGCTACTCATTTTGGTATGTGTGATCTGGGGAATTTCGCAGGGCAAGGTTCAACTACGCGCTGATCGTCTGAAGCAGCTTGGATTCACGGATGATCTCGCGGAAGCGTTGGCGTCACTGGGGCAATCTGATTCTGAAGATGAACTAGGTGAAGTTGAGACGTTGCCTCCGCAAGGTCGGTCACGATTGGATGATCGGCAAATGCGCTCACCGACCGTTCAAGCGGCTCAGGAGACTCGCGTTGATCTGCCCATCGTGCAGAGGTCAACGCGTCGATCAGATTACCTTTTGCCTGCCGGACCCACCAAAGAAGTGACGCGAGATCGTTCATCAACAACGGACTCGTCAATCATTCCAGAGTCGCAAGCTCGCTCGAGCACGGTTGCCCGTCCGGGAGTGCTTCAACGCGTTCCGAATCGGATGAACGTCGCAGAGGTGAAGCCTGAGGTAAAGTCCAAAGCATTGCCCAAAGTATTGCCCGATGAGAAGCCGGTCGATGATGACGTGCCCATTGAATCGCTCCGAAGGGCCCGGCAGCTTATCGAGAGCAAGTATTCAGGCATGATAGGTGATGCGAAGCATCCATCGGATCATCTTGAAGTCGCCAAAAAGCTACTCGGTTATGCGCGTGCCTGGAACGAAGAAAAGGCCAATCGTCAGGCGGTCTACGAGCTTGCAGCTAAGGAGTTTGCACGTTCGGTCGAGCCGCTAGAAATGGTACGAACATTCGATGAGATGGAAAGCTACTTCGAAGACTTGGACAAACACCAATTGCAGTCAGACGCGTTCTTGCTCATTCCTCCAAAAAGTAACTACAAGGCATATCAGCCGTACCAGTATTTGAATGTCGGTCTGGGAATCGTCTACGAGTGGATGCACCGGCGGCAGTTCGCAGAGGCCAATACCGTTTTTCGGTCTTTTGAGACCGTCTCTCGTCAATCGGATCCTCAATACGAAGATACTTTAAAGGCTTTCGCTCAGGCGCTGAATCAGTACCAGACTCTCAATAGACGCTTTAGCTTCATCTCGGTTCCCGATGGCACAGTCCAAATTGATCGAGCGGATGCGGGAGGGCCTGCCTCTTCAGTTGAAGATTCGGTAAGGCGGGCTTTGGCTTTGTGGTTCTACCTCAACAAGAAGGATGACGCGGTACGGCAGATTGCCCAGGCGACGCTTGGTCTCGAGGACAGGTTCTTGGTAAGTGAGGAAGGCAGGGTCTACAAGTATTTGATATTGGCG
>JBCCKZ010000373.1:0-5921 GCA_039027135.1 Planctomycetota bacterium | reverse complement strand
GGGCTTACCATCCCACGGGGTATTGGTATCTACCCAAGTCAGATAACGCGAGAAGCGTCGTTGATTAGTGAGCCGGATGCGGCGTAGCCGCGGAGGCACCGGGTCAACATTTGGCCGACAAAGTCACGTTTCGCACGACGAAAACCCCATAAAGCTGTCTTTCACCCGGCACCTTCGTTCGCTCCGCTCACATTCGGTTCACGGCTCACTCCGCCCCACAAGAAGTCTGTGTATCCACTCTCCAAGACGGAGAGTGGATGAATGCATCCAAACCAAAGAACTTGAAACGGCTGAAGCTTTCGCCTGCGGACGCCGGGGGCATCCGCTACGAATCGTTGCAACGAGTTACTGCTAGGGCTAGTCCAAGAAGCCAACGAGATCTTGGCTTCGAGAGGGCTGCTGCAGCTTGCGAACGGCCTTCGCTTCGATCTGTCGAATTCGCTCTCGAGTGACCTTGAAGATGTGCCCCACTTCTTCGAGCGTGTAGCTGTATCCATCACCAAGACCATAACGCAGTTTGATGATCTCGCGTTCGCGATAGGACAACGACTTAAGGACACCTGTGATTCGATCTCGAAGCATCTCCTGAGTTGCACCAATTTGAGGACTCTCGGCTGCTCCATCGGGAAGCAAGTCACCGAACTGACTGTCTTCGCTGTTACCGACAGGTCGATCTAACGAGATCGGGAATCGGCTCATGGTGAGAACTCGACGCGCCTCTTCAATGGTCACATCGGCTCGACGAGCCGTTTCCTCGATCGTGGGTTCACGCCCCAATTCTTGGAGAAGCTGGCGAGCAACGTTTCGCACGCGGCTCATCGTTTCAACCATGTGGACCGGAATACGAATCGTCCGGCTCTGGTCGGCAACGGCTCGAGTGATCGCCTGACGAATCCACCAGGTGGCATAGGTACAGAACTTGAAACCGCGCCGATACTCGAACTTATCAACAGCCCGCATCAAACCGGCGTTCCCTTCCTGAATCAAATCCAAGAAAGATAAACCACGATTACGATACTTCTTGGCAATCGAAACGACCAAGCGGAGGTTACCCTCACTGAGTTCACGTTTGGCTTGTTGATACTCCGAATAAACCTTCCCAAGCATCGAGACTCGACGCTTGAGCGAGGTTGGTGTTTCTTGGCAGGCGGTCAGAATTTGGCGTCGCTCGCGAAGCAGACGTTCTTTCACCTCACGGCCATGCTTTGTATTTCGCTGCATAGCAACTTCGCGATCGATCTCATCGAGACGACGAGAGAAACGCTCGAGAAGCTCAATCCGACCCTCGATCCGCTGGGTTCGAAGGCCCAACTCTTCGATCAGACGAACGGCTCGTCGACGACGTCGAGCCAGAGCTCTCCACGCCTCTGTTCGGCGACGCTGCGACGCGCTCTTGGAAAGCGAAACCTTCCAGTCGTGGCGGTTTCGACGCAACAAGGTCTGAAGAGTTCGTAGATTGTGAGGAAGGCGACCAATGATCTGCTCTTTCTCAAGCCGATCGGTAACCGACACCTGCACCGTTCGGTCGAATGGCAGCTGCCCTCGATAGACCTTCTTCAAGGTGCGATAGGCTTCGAGCAGGACGTAGTGGTTCTCAAGAAGCTTTGTGCGGAAGCGTCGACGAGTTTCCTCGATGCGTTTGGCCAGCTCGATCTCTTCTCGCCGAGTCAGGAGAGGAATTTCACCCATCTGGGTTAAGTACATACGGACGGGATCATCCGACCAAGACTCACTCTCATCGGCCGACAACAAATCGTCGGGACTTTCGAGCTGCACCTCGCCTTCCACGCGATTCGCAATCGCCTGGGCGACACCGCCATCCTCGTTTTCATCCTCAGGCAGCTTGCGGAAACCACTCGTCATCGCCTCGGTGCTTTGTGCTTCAACCGATTCGAATTCATCCAAGAGGGTATCGAACAAAAGAAACTCCTATTATTTCAGTCTGGTGGGGTGATTGCGGGTCGTCATCCGCGGATGCTAATTTCAAAACGAAAAGTCGTAAACTATTTCGAAGGCAACACTTACTCGAATGCTATCCCACTAGCTCGAGCCGAAAACGCGAAAAAATTCTGGTTCACCCAGGACAATTCGTTGGTACAGGAAATCAATGCCAAACTTCGTTTTTTCGTAGACGACCAGGAATGCAACGCAAACCATGGGGGGATTGGGCTTTCAATGCCAAAAACTACCACCCTATTTCCCCCACAGTGACGCTGAGCCGATAATTGGAAAAACGTTTGGTTTGCGAAAACCTTGACGGCTGTAGACCGCTAGTTATCACATGCCAACGCTTAGCCAGCTTGGGGGTTGGCCTTCACGTTCACCATGCGTGAAGGAGGATGAAACAAATGGCCAAGATGCCATTCGTTGCCCTCATCAAGTCAATAGACCTCTCTTAGCACCGCTGCGGAGTCTTACACTCCGTTTCGGGATGCTGACGGTATTTACCAACCGTCAGTATTGTCGCTCGACCGAACTCGAAAGTCCACCCTTTCGATTTGAAATGAAACTTTCCGGAGACGATCCAATGGGCCGCGAAACGCGTACCAACCGGACTTGCCGAGTCACCAAGAGAAACTCCATCCCAAGTCGCTAATGTACAAGCTGGCCTGTCCTCATTGCCCAGAATCAATCGTGGTGACGCCTGCTCGTGCCGGTGGCGAGGCGCCTTGCCAAGCCTGCGGACAAAACCTTCCAGTACCGAAACTCGGAGAACTTCGTAGCCTCCCACGAGCAGACGTCGAAAGCCAAGATGCCACTCACGCTGCAACCCAGCGTGATACATCGCTGCTTTTTCCGATCCTAGCCCTAATAGGCTTTGGATTAATCCTGGCCGGCGGCTTCTGCGCGATACGTTGGGCATTCATCAGCATTTCGGCAACAACTGACCAACACATTGAAATCATTACAGATAGTTACAGACAAATGAACGGTTCGGAGCTCCTTGGCGAGCTCGAGGATATGGAGACAAGAGATATCCAAGCAGTCGGAATCCATACCTACGTCAAAGAACTACAGATCAAGGCCGGTTGGGGCAGAACATCACTCGTCTGCTCTGCTTTAGGGGCGATTAGTCTGATCGCCGGGTTCGCGATCGGGCGTCGAAAAACGACGGGTTAAGACGCAGTCAAGATTCCAGGAAAGACAACCAAAAACTCACCTAGGTGAATGGACACTTGGGCAGGGAAATTGAGGCTGAGTTTGCAAGACGCCCCTTGGTTATTCCACCCCCGCTTCCGCCATGCTAACCGCTGATGGGGGAATCCACCCATCCTTGTCCCGTTGACGCTTTGCTTCCCAAGCACCCTCAGCGAGTTTCTTCATATGATCCGGTCTTCCGGTCAGCGGCCAGTTAGGATCTTCGCGATGAGCGTCGACAAAAATCTCTTCCGCACGTTCGACCCACTTTGGATTCTCGGATGCGATGTCACTTGACTCTCCTGGATCAGAACTCAGGTCATAGATTTCAATCGGCTTTTTGATTCCTTTGCGAACCGCTTTGATATTTCCAAACCGCGCAGCTTGAATCGGCCGACCGGTATGAAGCTCCCAATAAAAATACTCTCGCTCGGGAGCTTCACCGCCTCGAAAGTAGTCCGCAAGTGATATGCCACTGGTCTCATAGCCCTCAGGTGGCTTGGCATTGGCTAGTTCGACGAACGTCGGCATCAGATCCCAATAGGCCCACGGCTGATGATCCACGCGACCCGCCGGAACGGTTCCGGGCCACCAGGCGATTGCCGCCTGCCGTAGCGCGCCCTCATACATCCCGCGTTTGTAACCACGCAGTCCGTTTGAAGCTTGATTGAACCGCTTGCCCAACTCGGACTTAGGATCGAATGAAGAACCATTATCTCCCCCAAAAACGACCAATGTGTTCTCGGCGATACCAAGCCGACGCAGCGTTTCTAGCAACTCGCCAATATCACTGTCCAAACGCGACACCTGCGCCGCGTAGGCTTTTTGTTGCGGCGTCCAATCACGATCCTTATAGATTCCAAGTTCGTCGATCTCGTGTCGACCGTGAGGAAGCGTGACTGCATAGAAGGCAAAGAATGGCTGGTCAGAATGACCTTCAACCCAATCAATCAAGTCGTCTTGAATCAATGCCTGTGCATAGGTCTGCCCCACGTCACGACCATTGTTGCCGGGCAACACGAACGCTTGATCATCATTGAACAGATAAGTGGGAAAGTACGAATGAGCATGTCGTTGACAGTTGTATCCAAAGAAATGATCGACACCTTGCTTGAGCGGATTACCCGAAGTGTCAAAGAACCCCATGCCCCACTTTCCGAAAGTGCCCGTGGCGTATCCAGCTGTCTTGAGCGCTTCGGCAATCGTCACCGTCTTATCGGGTAAAGGCCACTGGCCTTCGGGAAACCATTCAAAGTTACCTCTCACGGGACATTGCCCACTGTGCAGCCCCGTGAAGAATGACGATCGACAAGGTGCACAAACGGAAGTTCCGCAGTATGCCTGGGTATACCTTGTTCCCTCCGCTGCCATCCGATCAAGATGAGGCGTCTGAATGAGGTCCTGACCGTAGCAACCCAAGTCGCCCTGGGCGACATCATCACTCAAGATAAAAATCAAATTTGGTAGTTTCTCGCCAGCAACCACCGCGTCAATCCACACGATTCCAATCCATAGTGCTGCGACGAACACAAGTCTGATTTTCGAAGATACCGTCACTTAATTCCTTCCTCGACTACGCTTACCGTGTTGGGTCATTTCAAAGTGACAGCATAGCCGAAAGCAGTGCCTCCCGTCACAAACTTCGGTGTCAGCGTTCTTCCAGCTGAGCCGATTCAATCAACCGATTAACGTGATGCGAATGCGTCCACGTGATTAAGTGCCGTCCGTCATCGAGGCACTTCGTCACATGTTGGCGGTGAATCGGTATCACCCAATCCGCTACCCCGTGTATCTGATGGATAGGGATCGTCACCCCGGCAAGACTGTCTTCATCGGCTTTCCATCGATCAATCGCCTGAGCCCCCCAAAGCAATTGCTCAATGTTGGCTCGCCCAGCCATCCGTCTCAGACGCGCCGTCTGATCACTCGACAAGCTTTCTCGGTAAGCAAAAACCCTGGATGCAAAACCTAGCCCCGACCGGATAAGGCGTGTCGGCAATTTCGATCCGATGCGTTGTTGCCATCGAAATCCGTCTGAGAGTGTTGAGGAAGTTCGATTCGATGAAATTAACACAATCGCACTCGGCTTGAGGAGATCCATGCGAACCATTTCCATCGCCAATGAACCACCAAATGACATTCCCCCGAGAATAAACCGGTCGTCATTTGAAACGGAATCTCGAATTAGCTCGGCTGTGAACTCAGCCGCCTTGGAAAGCGAAGGCGAGTGAGATTGGAGCGTTTCGAAAGCCGGCCCAGTGCAAACTCGCAATTGCTCGCCGAAGTGCTCCTGCTGTGGATAGAACAACTCAGCGTCAGCACCGAGCCCGGGCAATAGAACTATCGGAGTGATTATTTTTCCCATCGGGGGTCACTGTATAAGAACGTACAGCGAGTCCTTGGGCAACTCGAAGGTCGTCGCCTTCTTCGTGGCACTCGTCTCAATCAAGCTTTCCGTTTCGTAGCCGTTTCCATCAAGAGCCATCACGCTCGTTACAGGACGCCGTACGAACACTCGAGCCTTTATCTCCTCGACATTTAGAGGAAAACCACCGAGGTTCTCGATTCGCCGATAACCATCAACATTCAATGTCTTGAAACCGAAGGGCTGATCCCATGTAGCGGATTGAATTAAGACTCTCTTGGATGAAGACAAAGGCTGGTCATCAAGCGAAACCGCGACAATGCTGCCGTATTCGTTTGCAGACTCGATACCAAAATCAGTCAGCGTGATCCTTCCAGCTTCTTTTAAGAACCCCCAAGCCCCCTGAGCTCGATCCGTG
>JBCCKZ010000372.1:0-5924 GCA_039027135.1 Planctomycetota bacterium | reverse complement strand
TTGAGCTACACCCCTGGGGGTCGCCAGGCGGCGAAGAATTATGAATTAAGATCGCCAACAAGGATAAAGATTTTTCAGTGTTTACCGCAAGCGGAAGTAAAATAACGCCGGGCGGCCTGCAACCACCCGCCGTTCTTCCATTGATCTTCATCCTAATTTTGATCTCGAATAGCGGCTTTGCCGTTATTCGACAATTTTCGTCACGACGCCTGAACCAACGGTTCGGCCGCCTTCACGAATAGCGAAGCGGACGCCGTCATCCATTGCGATCGCCTTGTGAAGCTCGACAGTCACTTTGACGTTGTCGCCGGGCATACACATTTCCGCACCAACCAGGTTGGCGGTGCCGGTTACGTCGGTGGTTCGGAAGTAGAACTGAGGGCGGTATCCGGAGAAGAACGGCGTGTGACGGCCACCTTCATCCTTGGAAAGGCAGTAAACCTCAGCTTCGAACTTGGTATGGGGGTTGATGCTACCAGGCTTCGCCAGAACTTGACCGCGTTGGATGTCCTCACGCTTCACACCACGAAGCAGGCAACCAACATTATCACCAGCACGGCCTTCTTCCATTTCCTTGCGGAACATTTCGACGCCGGTGCAGGTGGTCTTGGTAGGCTCGGCAGTCAGGCCAATGATCTCGACTTCTTCACCAACTTTGACAACGCCTCGCTCGACACGACCGGTTGCCACAGTACCACGACCTTCGATGGAGAAGACATCTTCGATCGCCATCAGGAAAGGCTTATCGTCTTCACGGACGGGGTCAGGAATGTAGGCGTCCAGAGCATCCATCAGTTCGCTGATGCACTTGCTGGCTTCGGGGTCCGCAGGACTGTTGTAAGCGGGAAGCGAGCTTCCGCGAACGACAGGAACATCGTCGCCGGGGAAGTCATACTTGGAAAGCAATTCACGTGCTTCCAATTCGACCAACTCAAGCAACTCCTCATCGTCGACAAGGTCGCACTTGTTGAGGTAGATGACGATGTAGGGTACACCAACCTGACGAGCAAGGAGAACGTGCTCTTTGGTCTGTGGCATGGGACCGTCTGCTGCCGAAACCACCAAGATGGCACCGTCCATTTGGGCGGCACCGGTGATCATGTTCTTGACGAAGTCGGCGTGGCCGGGGCAATCGATGTGAGCGTAGTGACGCTTTTCAGTGTTGTACTCGACGTGGGCCACAGCGATCGTCACTGTCTTGGTGGCATCACGAACGGTACCACCTTTGGCGATGTCCGAGTAGCTCTTCATTTCAGCGAGACCCTTGGCGGCTTGCACAGCCAGAATCGCGCCAGTGGTCGTGGTTTTTCCGTGGTCAATGTGCCCGATGGTGCCGACGTTGACGTGCAGCTTATCACCGCGTTCGAATTTTTCCTTAGCCATTGCTGTTCACCATTGACTTTCCGCTGGACAACCTGTCCGTGGATAAGCCGCCTCGAGCATCCGCCACTACCGCCCCAAGATACGCTTGGGATGGCCCGGTTCGACAACGGCCACGTTTCACACCCGCGGGGATCGCTATCAAACACGGCCGCTTCAGACCGAGTCTCGTTTCAAAATCGAGGTTTAAAAAAGGAAGGGGAAAAAGCTGCTGATGGGACTTGAACCCATGACCTCTTCCTTACCAAGGAAGTGCTCTACCACTGAGCTACAGCAGCGAGACGACGGAACCGAAGACAAGGAGAAAGATGAAGGTAAAAAAAGAATCAAGAGCTCCGTCTTAATCCTGATCTTGATCTTGATCCTTTTCTTTATCTGCGGCTTTGCCGCTCGAGAGCGGGTGAAGGGAATCGAACCCTCGTATTCAGCTTGGAAGGCTGCTGCACTACCATTGTGCTACACCCGCTTGGGACGGCTTCGCCGTAGATAAGGAAGGCCAGATCAAAGATGATGGTCAAGAGTATTGATGGTTGATCCCACGTAACACTCGGCGCTCTTTATCTTCAATCCTAATCCTCCTCTACGGCGAAGCCGTTAAATGGGGGCTACAGGATTCGAACCTGTGTAGGCGTAGCCAACGGATTTACAGTCCGTCTCCTTTAACCACTCGGACAAACCCCCGGGGATGAATTGGTTATTGTCGGTTGACGGTGTGAATTCCTTGGGTTTCAAAAAAGGGGTTGGCGTTTGGCCTGACGAAATCGGATTCCATCAAGAGCCAGCGGAGGGATTCGAACCCACGACCGGCTGATTACAAATCAGCTGCTCTGCCAACTGAGCTACGCTGGCGGTCCTTGAGGCTGACTCACCGAGCAAAAGGCCCTGCGACTGGCTGATTGGGCCTAGGCGGCAAGGTCCTCCCGAGCGGTAAGGGCCAGAGTTTAGCGATGTGTGGAGCTGCAACAAGACCACTTTTATCGCACTGAGGTTCGCTAGAGGCGGGTGTATGACCGCCAGCCCTACCCACCCTTTGGGAGGGGCGGACGTTCAAACCGCCGGGGCGGGTCTGAGCCAGGAATTTGACCCTCTCCGAACTTAGCGTTCGGCGTTCCCAAAGGGAGGGTGTGTCAATGATTCCGGAGTCAGCCGCCCTGGTAAGGCACACCGACTTAGGAAGCGGCGGCCTTCTTTTTCTCCTCGACGATTTCCTCTTGGATGCTCGATGGGACTTGGCTGTACTTGGCGAGCTCCATCGAGAAGGTGCCTTGTCCCTGGGTCATCGAGCGAAGGTCCGTCGCATAGCCGAATGTCTCCGCCAGGGGAACTTCGGCCTTGATGATGCAGCTATTCTCAATCACATCGGAAGCCGTCATGATTCCACGCCGCTTGGTCACGTCACCGACGACCGCACCTTGGAAGGACTCGGGACACTCGATTTCAACATTCATGATGGGCTCAAGCAGCTTCGGCGAGGCCTGCTTGAAGTACTCGCGGAAACACCCTTGGGCAGCCGTGTAGAACGCCTTTTCCGACGAGTCAACCTCGTGGAAAGACCCGTCATCGAGCTCAATTTTCGTGCCGACAACGGGGTATTCGGCGACGGGGCCTTTACCCAGGATATCGCGGAAGCCTTTTTCGATCGCAGGGATGTATTGTTTGGGAATGCGTCCGCCAACGATCTTTTCTTCGAACTCGAATGAGTCTTCGCTATCCGATTCAATCGGTAAAAGCTTGCCTTTGATGTGAGCGTACTGCCCCGAACCTCCGGATTGCTTCTTGTGCTTGTAATCGAAGTCGATCGCTTTGGTGGGACTCTCGCGATAGGAGACCTTGGGGGCACCGACTTCAATTTCGACCCCATACTCGCGGCGAATCCGCTCGACATAAACATCCAGGTGAAGCTCGCCCATCCCTGAAATGAGGATCTCTTTCGTTTCCTCGTCTGTAAAGACTCGGAACGTGGGATCTTCTTTTCGGAAACGCTGAAGAGCCTTGCCCATTTTGTCACCGTCGCCGCGGCTCTTCGGTGTGACCGCAACCTTGATCACCGGATCGGGCACGAACATCGACTCAAGCGTGCAGAAGTCTCTCGAGCCGGCATAGGTATCGCCGGAGGCCGAATCGATCCCCATGATGGCGACGATGTCGCCAGCGGTTGCCTTGTCGATTTCTTCGCGTTTGTCGCTGTGCATCCGCACGATGCGGCTGAATCGTTCGCTGCGACCGGTTCGCTGATTGACGTAGGTGCCACCTTTTTCGATCGTGCCTTGATAGATCCGCATGAAGGTAAGCTGGCCGAACGGATCATCCACGATCTTGAACGCCATGCCGACGAAGGGCTCTTCCGGATCGGGCTTCAGCTCGATCTTCTTTTCTTCGTCTGAGGGGTCACGGCCGTAGATTTCACGATCCAGAGGCGAAGGCAGGTATCGAGTGACAGCGTCCAGAAGTGGCTGAACCCCTTTGTTCTTGAACGCAGTGCCCATGTAGACAGGTGTCGCACCGCCGAGAACGGCATCTCGCGTGACCTTGTAGATGAGCTCCTTGTCGATCTCTTCCTCCGAAAGAAGCTTTTCCATCATCTCGTCGTTGTACATCGACAACGCTTCGAGCATTTCAAGCCGTTTCGCGTCGGCTTCGTCCTTGAGATCATCAGGGATTGGGGCTTCGACGACCTCTTCGCCCTCCGCTCCCCCGTGCTTGTAGGCGACCATCTCAATGAGGTCGACAACGCCTTCGTAATTGTCCTCGGCACCGATTGGAACCTGCATCATGAAGGCTTCGGCACCCAACTTGTCTCGCAGCTGCTCGACAACGCGGTAAGGGTCAGCACCCGTTCGGTCCATTTTGTTGATGAACGCGAGGCGAGGTACCTGATACCGTTTCATTTGGCGATCAACGGTGATCGATTGCGACTGAACACCACCAACGGCACAGAGAACAAGCACCGCACCATCGAGTACTCGAAGCGAACGCTCGACCTCGACGGTAAAGTCCACGTGTCCTGGGGTGTCAATGAGGTTGATCGGGTAGCCCTGCCACTCGACGCTTGTCGCAGCCGAGGTGATTGTGATTCCCCGTTCTCGCTCAAGGTCCATATGGTCCATTGTGGCTCCGTCACCGTCACCGCGAACCTCTTCAATTTTGTGAATTCGGCCGGTGTAGTAGAGGATCCGCTCGGACAAAGTGGTCTTGCCGGAGTCAATATGAGCGCTGATCCCGATGTTTCGGAGTTTCTCGAGGTTCTTCATCGTTCCGCTAGGAATGGGAATTCTTTCCACTAGGAATGGGGTGAGTAGTGGGTCGCTTTCAGGCGATCGCGGCGGGAATATCGCATAGCGTCAGAGTGTCCGAAAGGGCAAAACGTAACGATTAGGCTCGTTTGGCACGCGATTTCTCGAATGACTTTTTTACAAAAGGAGGAGGGCCGGTTGTGCCGATTAACCCGTTTGTAGGACTCCGCTTAATCTGATCCGAGAAGCTCAATGCGACGCCCAATGCTCATCCGAACACTGCTGACGACTTCGGTAACCTTCGTTTGCATCGTCTTTTGCAACGAAATACAAGCACAACGAACGACCGGAAAGACCCAGCGAAACACCGCTCAGCGTTCATCGGTATCGCGGCCGACTCCAACGAGGAGCAATATTCGATCGGTCGTTCCGGGTACGGGCTCGGAAATTGTTGGCGTCGCGGATGATTTTGAGGATCCCAACTGGAAATACATCCCACGCGATCCCAAGAGCACCGAAGACATTGATGAGAATCAACGAGCTCCTCTCGGGCGGACGGCCAATGGCCGGTGGTACGAAGGCATCAAACGTGGCCACCCAGATGTTGTCAAACGAGTCAGCACACCGGAGGGCGGCTTGCCTGGAAGCACCGGAGCGATGTTGATGCGAAGTCTCCAAACAGGGATTCCCGGCAAGCCCAGCGGGACGATGCACCAGGATGATTTTGTTTGCAATGTTCACAACCGACTGCGTCGAACCATTCGTATCTCGGAAGTGCCCAGCGTCACCACGCGTGTTTACCTGCCACCGGTCGATCAATGGGAACACCGCAGTGGGCCACATTTCGGATTTCGCTTAGGGCTTGAAACCACGGCGATGGTCGACACCGAGAAGGGGATCGGAATCTTCAAGCGAACCGTCAAGGAGATGGGACAGGAGATCTACTGGCCAGGCATGTTCATTGAATTCGAATGCAAAGAGCAAAAGAAAAAGGAAAACGACTACGCCTACCTCCGCATTCGTAGCAACAGCCGTGGCGGTGACTTCCGCGGACCGCAGATCACGACCACCGGTTGGTGGACGCTGGGTATGAGCGTCACACCCGATGGAATGGTCCACTACTACGCGTCGCCCGGCGTCGACGACCTAACCGAAGATGATTACATCACGTCGCAACTTCCCTACAGCTATCGTGCTGAGAAGTTCCGTACGTTCTTTTACAACATTTGCAGCGCAGATGATGGGCGGCGTTGGAGCACCTCGTTCATCGTTGACGATCCAAAGGTATTTGTTCTTCGCCCGATGCAACAG